>JBDTOA010000316.1:0-2500 GCA_039933475.1 Dermatophilaceae bacterium | reverse complement strand
ATAACGGGCGTATCGTGCGATACCTCGCGCGCGTCGTGCACGCCGACCGCGCGGCCGCAAGGCGCGGCATGCGTTCCCGATGCAGAGAGCTGACCATGCCCGCCAAGTCACAGCTAGATCCCATCGCCCCCCAGAGCCGCATCGAACGGCGTTCCATCGACGTCGTCCCGGCGGCGGAGCGACACGGGACGCCGCGTAGCCAGTTCACTCTGTGGTTCGGAGCCAACATGCAGATCACGGCGATCGTCGACGGTGCGCTAGCTGTGGTCTTCGGCGCCGACGCCTTGTGGGCGATCATCGGCCTGCTCATTGGCAACATCCTCGGCGGGGTGATCATGGCGCTGCACTCGGCCCAAGGCCCCCGGTTGGGGCTGCCCCAGATGATCTCCAGCCGTGCCCAGTTCGGGGTGTTCGGCGCGGCCGTCCCGCTGGTGCTGGTGATTATCATGTATCTCGGGTTCGCTGCCACAGGGACAGTTCTTGCCGGCCAGGCGGTCAACGGGATCCTGCACGTCGGCGCCCCGGTGGTGGGCATCGTCATCTTCGGCGTCCTGACCGCCATCGTTGCCACGCTCGGCTACCGCTATATCCACGCTTTGGGCCGAGTGGCGACGGTCGTCGGGATCATCGGCTTCAGCTACCTCATGATCCGACTCGTCAGCAACTACGACGTGAGCACCCTCGTCGGTCAGAAGCCTTTCGAGGCGGTGACCTTCCTGTTGGCGATCTCCCTGGGAGCCGGCTGGCAGCTGACCTTCGGGCCCTACGTGGCCGACTACTCGCGATACCTGCCGCAGGAAACCCCCGAGAAAACGACCTTCCGCTCCACGTTCCTGGGTAGCGTCATCGGCTCACAGATCTCAATGACCTTGGGCGCGCTGGTTGCCTCGCTCCCGCTTGTCAACGGCAAGGGCTTCCTGGACAACCAGGTCGGATTCCTCGGCGAGCTTGCCGGTGGAGGCCTGGTCGCGATCCTGATCTACCTCGTCATCGTCGTGGGGAAGCTGACCGTCAACTGCCTGAACGCCTATGGCGGCTTCATGTCGATGCTGACGACCGTTTCGGCGTTCACCCGGACCCGGAGGATCTCGCCGGTCGTTCGCGCCATCTACATCGGCGGGTTCCTTGCGGTCTCAGTGCTCGTCGCGCTGATGGCCAGCGCCGACTTCCTCAGCAACTTCAAGCACTTCATCCTTGCCCTGCTGATGGTCTTCACACCCTGGAGCGCCATCAACCTGGTCGACTTCTACCTGATCTCCAAGGAGCGCGTCGATATCCCCGCCCTCTACGAGCCCGAGGGTCGCTATGGGCGCTGGAACCTCGTGGCTCTGGGCTGCTACTTCTTCGGCATCGTCGCGCAGATCCCGTTCCTCGCCCAGACGCTCTACACGGGCCCGGTCACCAAGGCCCTTGGTGGCGCGGACATCTCGTGGATCGTCGGCCTGCTGCTCACTGCGGCGGTGTACTACTTCCTGGCCAGGACTCGTGCCAACCCGCCGGCGGCGATGATCTACCCCGATGACAAAGGGGAGCCGTCCGTCGCCAGGCCGGCAGAGGTGACGACGGCAGTCTGAAAGCTCTGCCAGTGAGGACGACACCGGACTGCCGTGGGGTTTCCTCGACGAGTCGCGCAATCCCTCGAAGATCACCGAGGGAGCTTGGATCATCGCCGGGTCCTCTCGGACCCAGGTCGTGGCCCAGGTTGCGGACATCTCGGAGGGAATCGTCCACGTCCGTCCGCTGCCCGGCTCGGTAGACAGCCACCGCAGCCTGCTCAGCTCCATGGCCTGACCCGCCCTCCACGAGAGTGACTCGACCGACCTGAGGGTGGGCCCGCCGCCTATCGGGCGCGGCGGAACCGTTGTGAGGGGCGGCCGACGGTGCCGGACGACAAGGTTCCAGTTCCCTGAAGGTGGGGTTCCATGGCCCTGCGGAAGGTGTCTTTCTGCAGGGTGGTCCCGGTGATGGCCTCGTGGACTTCGTTCAGCTCGCGGATCGAGAAGCGCGAGCCTAAGAGTCGCTCGGGGTCGGGGCGGTCTGCATACCGCCGCCGTAGCTCGCGCACAGCCGCGGCCACGATCGCTTTGTGGTCGTAGGGCAGAGGATCCAACCGGGAGACGGGGGCGAGCCGGACCTGCTCCGGCTCAGCCAGAAGGACGCCGGCCAGTGCGGCATACGGGATGACGGCCAGGTGGGCCACGGACAGCACCCAACCGCGCTCGTCGCGGGCCGGGTCGTCGAATACGGCCAGCTGGGCCGGGTGCCCGCCGGTCACGCCGGCCTTCTGGGCCAGGGAGCGGGTGACGGCGTCGGCGAGCCGTTCATCCTGGTGCAGGAAGGTGCCGGGCAGCGCCCACTGGGGGCCGACGGCTCCCTCGGGGCGTCGGACCAGGAGCACGGATAACCGGTGTGGGGGAGCGCCGCGGGCCGGGTTGGTTCGGGGGGCGAGGGTCAGGACGGCGGTATCCACGGCCACGGACGGCTGCGGGTAGTCGGCCAG
>JBDTOA010000315.1:0-2540 GCA_039933475.1 Dermatophilaceae bacterium | reverse complement strand
GCTTCAACTGCGCGGCTGGTCATGATTCCTCCGAAGGTGCAGAGATCTGGAATGTCCATTTTGGGCTATCTGATCGAAAAGTGGAAGGCCGCAGATGGGTCATATCCGGTGTCCGAAGTGACTAGTCACTTCGGCCCCCCCTTGGCGAGGCGCTGTCCGGCGCCGCAGGTGCTCCAGGCGCGGCCCCGGCATAGTCTGACTTGTGCGCGAGCCTCGCGCGAGAGGTTCGACACCCGGAGCCGCAACCGTGTCCGTCCCATCGCCGATCCCGCGTCCCTCCCCGCTCGGCCACGAGCAGGTCACGTTCTGCCACGACAAAGGCACCGGCCTGCGAGCGATCATCGCCATCTACTCCACCGCCCTGGGACCGGCCCTGGGAGGAACGCGCTTCTACCCGTACGCGTCCGAAGAGGTCGCGCTGGATGACGCTCTTCGGCTCTCCCGCGCCATGGCCTACAAGAATGCCGTCGCCGGCCTGGACCACGGCGGCGGCAAGGCTGTCATCATCGGCGACCCCGGCACGGACAAGAGCGAGGCGCTGCTGCGCGCCTACGGCCGGTTCGTCGAGAGCCTGGGTGGCAGGTACGTCACAGCCTCCGACGTGGGGACGAATGTCGCGGACATGGACATCGTCGCCAGGGAGACACGGTTTGCGACCGGCCGCAGCGAGGCCAGCGGCGGAGCGGGTGACTCCTCAGTCCTGACGGCGTTCGGCGTCTTCCAGGGCATGCGCGCCAGCGCGGCCCATGTCTGGGGCGCACCAAGCCTGTCGGGCAGGACCGTTGGTATTGCGGGGGTCGGCAAGGTTGGCAGCCTCCTGAGCTCGCTCGCGCTGGAGGACGGTGCGCATGTGGTGGTGACGGACGTCAAGAGCGCCGCGGTCGACGCGCTCCTGCTGAGACATCCCGAGATCGAGGTCGCGGCGGACGCGCGCGCACTGGTCCGGTCCGAGCTGGACGTCTATGCCCCGTGCGCGCTGGGAGGCGCGCTGGACGACGATACGGTCGCGGTTCTGAGCGCGAAGGTGGTGTGCGGGGCCGCGAACAACCAGCTCGCCGTCGAGGGCACCGGGGGTACCGCTGAGGCGCTGCTGGCTCGTGGCATCACGTACGCCCCCGACTTCCTGGTCAATGCCGGCGGCGTCATCCAGGTCAGCGACGAGCTGCATGGTTTCGACTTCGCGCGCGCCAAAGCGCGCACGATGGGCATTTTTGAGGCAACGGCTTCGGTTCTGAGGGTCGCCGCGGACCAGGGGGTCTCGCCGGCGGTGGCTGCAGATCATCTCGCTGAGCAGCGGATGTCGGAGGTCGGGAGCGACCGGATCTGGCTCCCGAGACGCTGATCCGGAAAGCGCGGGCACCCGGTCCACCGGAATGGGCTTTCACCGTGTAGCGTTGGCACTACGAAATATGAGATTCCCGGGACCGCTCCGTGAAGACTCTGACCCACCTTGGTGGATCTGGTCCAAGCGATGCCGCCCCGGCAGACGCGCGAGGGGGTCGATGCCATGGGGCGCGGCCGATCCAAAGCCAAGCAGACCAAGGTTGCTCGAGAGCTGAAGTACTACAGCCCGAGCACTGATTTGAATGCTCTTGAGCGAGAGCTGCACGGACCGTCCAGGTTCGACATCCGCCCCGAGCGTGTCTCTGAGAACCCAGCCCCGGCTGAGGACGACGACGACCATGACGCCTGGGCCTCGGGCGAGGCCTGACCAGCCTGACCAGCCTGATCAGGCATGACCTTTCCTGATCACTGACCCGGACTCATATCGGGCCCTGATTTTGGGTGCCTCATTGCCGGTGGGTTCCGACGAGCTGCACTGACCCACCGTCAACGCCCTTGGCGCCCCGAACCACCGGGGCACCAGCCTCTATCGGGGCTTCCTCCAGGTCGCTGACCTGACCGAGCAGCCAGGCATCGATGCCCTGGGCCTTGGTGATGGCGATGGCCCGGTCCACCTGGGCGGCCGGCAGGACCACCACGAAGCCGATCCCCATGTTGAGCGTTCGCTCGAGGTCGGCCATCGGCACCTGACCGACCTGACGCACGACCTCGAAGACAGCTGGCGGCGACCAGGTCGAGCGGTCGATCCGGGCGAAGGCTCCCTGCGGAAGCACGCGCGCCAGGTTGGCCGCCAGACCGCCACCGGTGACATGGCTCAGGGCGTGGACGTCAACCCCGCTGGTGCGCACCAGGGTCAGCAGGTCCCGGGCATAGACGCGGGTCGGCTCGAGCAGCTCTTCGCCCAGCGTCCTCCCGAACTCAGCCACCTGTCGGTCGAGCGCCCAGCCGGCCGTGTCAAAGACCTTTCGTACCAACGAGTAACCGTTGGAGTGCAGCCCCGACGAGGCGAGCGCCACCACCGCGTCCCCGGCCACAACACGATGGGGGCCCAGGATCTCGTCATGCTCCACGACGCCCGTCGCGGCACCGGCGCAGTCGTACTCGTCGGGCCCCATCAGGCCTGGGTGCTCTGCGGTCTCACCGCCGATCAGGGCGGTGCCCGCCTTCTCGCAACCGGCCGCGATACCGGACACGAT
>JBDTOA010000314.1:0-2582 GCA_039933475.1 Dermatophilaceae bacterium | reverse complement strand
GGCCAGGACCGCGTCCGGGCCTCCTACCTGGGCAACTACGACCGGCTGGCACAGGTCAAGGCTCGCTACGACCCGCACAACCTGTTCCACGTCAACCAGAACATCCCTCCGGCCGGCCGGCCGGAGAAGGTGCGGAAGTCGATGCCGCACCGGATGGCGTAGGCCTCAACCGACCCAGTGTGAGGACGAGGCGCTCGCGTTGCCGGTTTGTGTCACCGATGCCGGCAGATCGACCGGCAACGGTGACGCAAACTGGCATCCGGCAAGAGGGTCGTCGGTCAACGAACGGTGATCGACGGCATCTCCAACCAGCTCGTCGAGGGCAGCCCCAGTGCGGCGGTGAGCTGGGACAGCCCCTCAAAGATCCCGCCTGAGAGGCTGGCAGAGAGATCGGGCAGACCGGCCCGCATCGCCGCTCGCGGGTCGTCGGTGTTCTTCGCACGCCCAAGCCTGGCCAGTGCAGGGACATGGCCTGCACGACGGAGCGGGGCATCGCTGGGCAGACCTGCTCGCTGCCGGGCGATGCGTACGGCGTCGCGCAGCCCGCCCAGCTCGTCGACGAGGCCGAGGTCGAGCGCGTCGCTGCCCGTCCACACCCGTCCACGGGCGATGGGCTCGATCTCGGCGACGGGGCGACCCCGGCCCTTCGCGACCTTGGCCACGAAGTCCTCATAGATGGCGTCGATGGTGGCGGCCAGTCGCTCGCGCTCGACGTCGGTGAAGCCTCGCCGTGCCGAGAACATCAGCGACCGGGACCCGTGCGAGACCGAGCCGGTCGTCAGACCCAGGCGGTCGAGCAGCTCGCGCACGACCAGCTTGCCGCCGAAGACGCCGATGGACCCCGTGAGGGTGGAGGGCAGCGCGACGATCACGTCGGCCGGGCAGGCGATGTAGTAGCCGCCGGACGCCGCCGCCCGGCCCATGGACACCACCACCGGCTTTCCGGCATCGCGAACCCGGCACACCTCACGCCAGATCGTGTCGGACGCAACCGCCGAGCCGCCGGGAGAGTCGACGTGCAGGACCAGCGCCCGTACGTTCTCGTCCCTGGTCGCGGCGCGCAGGGCCGCCGCCACCGAGTCGCTGCCGACCTGGCGCCCCATCGGGCTGCGGCGCGAGCGCCCGGCCACGATGCTGCCGCGGACCTCGACCAGGGCGACGTGGCCTTGGCGACGGGTGGGCAGATGTGGCCGCCGCCGCGGATGCCACCTGTCGGCAAAGAGCAGCTCGGCGTCGCGGCCGACCCGCGAGCGCATCGCGGCGTACGCCTGGTCCCGATAGCCGAGCGAGTCGACCAGCCCCACGTCGCGTGCGACGGCGGCCGTGCGCGGCCCGGTGTCGGCGAGCTCGCGCACGCGTGCGGCCTCGATCCCCCGCCCCTCGGCAATCGCCTCGACCGCCTGGGAGAAGACCGACTCGGCCAGGCGGTCGAGGGCGGTGCGGTGGGCCTCGGTGAGCTCGGTGCGCAGGACCTGATCGGCGGCATTCTTGAACTCGTGACGCTGCTCGAGCTGCGGCTCGATGCCCACCCGGTCAAGGGCGCCGCGGACGAAGGTCGTCTCCACCCCGACGCCGAGCAGGCCGAGGCCCCCGCCGGGCTGCAGCCAGATCTGGTCGAACCCGCTCGCCAGCACGTATGCCGTCATGTCACCTGTGCCCTCGCCGAAGGTCTCGGCCCACGCGAGGGTCGGCTTGCCGCTCTCGGCGAAGGCGCGCACGCCGAGGCGCAGCTCCTGCATCGTGGCCCATGGGAGGGCCCCGCCGACCTTGGCGATCAGCCCGACGACGTGCCGGTCACCGGCGGCTTCGTGCAGAGCCCGAAGAACGGGACGGAGCTGGGGTTTTGTACGGGCCCGAAACCGGGCCAGCGGATCGTCGCTGTTCGGCATCCCGGGTGGTTCGGTGAGGTCAAGCTCCAGCAGCAGCCGCCGGCCCCTCACGTCCTAGGACCCCGCTCCGTTGCCGTCCGGACGCGCGGCCGGTGGCCCGGGCCTTGGGATCACGCCAAGCTGGAGCATCGCGCTCAGGTCGTCCCTGGTCGCCCAGTGCTCCGCGATCCTCCCGTCTGCGACCCGGAACCAATGGCTCTGCTGCACGCGAAAGGTTCGTCCGGTCGGCGGGATCATCCCGTTCAGCGGTCCCAGGTTCGTGCCGGTGGCAAGGACACGGACTGAGACGACGTCCTGCTCGGCGGCTATCGCCTCGATCACCATCCGCGCATCCGGGAACTGGGCCCGCAGGAAGTCGAAAGTTGCCCGGATGTGTGCCGGCCCGTCGACCAGACCAGGTGCCTCATTCCCGAAGGTCGCCATCGCGTGCTCGACGTAGTCGGCCGCCACGACCTCCGCCGCCAGCTCGACCCTGTTGGCGTTGAAGATCTCCTCGACCCAGCGACGAACAAGTGCCTTGTTGGCTTCGCTCATGGCGACCCTCCGGTTGGTGTTGGCCATGGCGCGCGCCGCAAAGCTGTGCAGCCCCGTGCGGACCCGCTCCTTGCTGTGGAACAAGGATCTCGACCCGGCTCAGAGCCGTCAAGAGAACGGGTAGAGGCGCTTGGGCAGCTTCGGCGCGAGGCTACTTGT
>JBDTOA010000313.1:0-2597 GCA_039933475.1 Dermatophilaceae bacterium | reverse complement strand
GTCCTCGGCCATGTCAGAGCCTCGTCCATTCGCGGACCGAGTTGGCCAGATCGACGAGCTCAACCTTGTCCTCGCGGGTCTTCGCGTAGCCAGCGAGCTCCCGGTAGGCGCCCTCGAGTCCTTGCCGAAGGGCCGGCTCCGCGGCCGGGATCCCGGCGATCAGGATGTCGGGTCTTGCGCCCTTTGTGCGGACCTCTTCGAGCGCGGCATCCAGCACCCGGACCGACAACGTTGCCCGGTCCGAGGGGTCGATGGTCAGGGAGTCGATGCTGTTCATCGCCTCGGACAGCGACGGGAGCCCGCGCCCCGAAGCGGCCAGCTGCCCGGCGCGCTGGCGTCTGGCCTGGGTGAACGCCCGGCTGGTTGCGGGAACCAGGTCGAGGGCCGAGATAGCGCCATCCAGGTCCCCGCGACCGGTTCGGATGCGGGCCAGCCCGAACGCCGAAGGAGCGATGAAGTTCGCGTCAGTCCGGGCGCAGGTTGTGTAGAGCGACTCGGCCACGTCCAGCTCTCCGCTGGTCTCACAGGCAAGAGCCAACGCCAGCTTTGCGGCCAGCTCACCCGGCACCTGGCCATAGACCGCGTTGAAGGCCGACTGCGCGGTGGAGGCGTCACCGCGGGCCAGTGCGCCGAGTCCTGACATCCAGACTGCCCGCCACTCCCACGGGTCAGCTGTGAGCATCTCTGTGACGACGGTGTCCACCACGTCCAGGCGACCACCATCAAGCGCCGCCCGCGCGGCTGCCAGGAGCACCTCGGGGGACGGCTGCGGCGCGGCCATCAGCGCGTCCAGCCTGGCGGCCGGATCCTCGATGCTGACCGTGCGTAGCCAGGCGGCCATCGGGTCACTTTCGTCGACCCGCAGCCCAGGAAGCTGCTGCCAGCTCAACGTCTCGCCCGACACCGCGGGGACCTCGAACAGAAGCGACGAGGTCGAGTGGATGGCGGCCCCGGCGCCGGACCGGTCGGAGACAACCTCGCGAAGGACCCCGAGCAGCTGGACCCGAAGCTCGTCGGCGGAGGCAAAGCGGTCTGCGGGATCGGGCGCGCAAGCCTTGGCCAGCAGCCGGTAGAGCGAGTCGTGCGCCTGGAAAAGTGGTGTCTCGCTGACCGGTGGGAGGGAGGCGACATAGGTCGACTGGTAGCCGCGGAACTCCATGGCCAGGACCAGGAGCGTGCGACCGATCGTGAAGATGTCGGACGCCACGGATGTGCCGACCTCGGGCACCTCGGGCGCCTGGTAGCCGACCGTCCCGTAGATGGCCGAGTCCATGTCGTCGAGCCGGCGCACCCCGCCCAGGTCGATGAGCTTGACGGCGTCCCCGACCTGAATGATGTTGTCGGGCTTGAAGTCGCAGAAGACCAGGCCGAGATCGTGGAGGTACTGGAAGGCCGGCAGGATCTCGACGATGAAGGCGATCGCCTGGTCGACGGGGAGCGCGTCATACCGGCCCCCGGCCGCCTCCATCCGCGACTTGAGCAACGACTTCAGCGACGTTCCGCCGACGTACTCCATGACGATGTAGCCGGCGCCCTCGTGGGTGACGAAGTTGTAGATCTCGACGATCAGCGGGTGCTCGACCTGCGCGAGGAACTGCCGCTCGGCTATGGCCGCTGCCAGGGCGTCGGCGTCACCGGAGTTCAGCAGGCCCTTGAGGACCACCCAGCGGTTCGAGACGTTGCGGTCGCGCGCGGCATAGACCCAGCCCAGCCCGCCGTGGGCCAGAGCGCCGGCGACCTCGTACTGACCACCGACCAGGTCACCGGCCTTGAGCTTGGGAGTGAACGAGAAGGGGTTGCGGCACTTGGGGCAGAATCCCTCGGTCCGGCCGGGTTGCCCGTCACGGGAGCGGCCGACCGGCGAGCCGCACGAGGGACAGTTGCGCTTCTCCTCAGGGACGATCGGGTTCGCCATGATCGCAGCGGCGGCATCCACCGCAGGGATCGACGGGATCGTCGTGAGCCCGGCACCAAGACGGGCTCCTCGCAGGCGCTGTGAGGAGGTCCCGACCCGTCGGGTGACCACCGTGGAGCCCGAGCGGGCGCGGGCCGACCCCAACGCGGTGGAGGCCAGCCGGTTGGATGCGCGGGACACCGTCGACATGCTGCTGCCCACCCCGGCGGGCTGCGTTGCCGCGGACAGGTCTGCGGCCAGCGGCCCGGCGCCGCTCGACGTGGAGGCGCCGGCCGAGGTGCCAGCGGGGGACGGAGCGGCGCCGGCGGGCGAGCCGCAGACATCGCAGTAGCCGTCCAGGATCGTTCCCGTGCAGCCGGGCTGCGTGCAGGCGATGGCCGTCATGTCGTCCCTCCGGGCGTCGAGCGTGAGGCGAGATAGGCCTGATGGGCCGCCACGAGAGCGCGGGCGCGGGCCATGTCCGTCGGTTTGGCACGCAAGACCTCCCGGGCCCGGCGCAGCAGCTCATCGAGGTCATCATCGGCGTCAGAGTCGGACTTGCCGGCCGAGGTGTTGAGGGCGGCTCGGGTCGCCTTGATGGCGTAGGCCTCCAGCCGACCGCTCAGCTCGTCACGTTCGTCAAGAGCTGTTGCGTATGCCGCGTGCGCGAGGTTCATTGCCCGGCTGACGGTTGCGAGCCGCG
>JBDTOA010000312.1:0-2603 GCA_039933475.1 Dermatophilaceae bacterium | reverse complement strand
GCGCGGCATCGCGCTCGTGATCGGCTGCAACACCTTCCCGACCTGGAACAGCTACCCGGGTCTGTTCGCCTCGTTGGCCACCGGTAACCCTGTCATCGTCAAGCCGCACCCCCGCGCAACGCTACCGCTCGCCATCAGCGTCGAGATTGCCCGAAAAGTATTGCGGGACAACGGTTTCGACCCGGCTCTCGTTCAGCTCGCCCCTGAGTCGGATGGCGACGGCCTGGCCAGGTTGCTCGCCGAACGCCCCGAGGTCGCGATCATCGACTACACCGGTGGCCCAGCGTTCGGTGGCTGGCTCGAGCGTGAGGGAGCCTCGTCCGGCAAGCTCGTCTACACCGAGAAGTCCGGCGTCAACTCGGTCGTTGTGGACTCCACCGACAACCTCCGAGGCGTACTGGGCAATCTCGCGTTCTCGCTCTCGCTCTACTCCGGCCAGATGTGCACGACGCCCCAGAACATCTACGTTCCGCGAGACGGCATCGAGACCGATGAGGGCCACCTGTCCTTCGACGAGCTCGGCGCCCGGCTCGGAGCCTCGCTGACCAAGCTCACCAGCGACGACGCCAAGGCAGTCGAGATTCTCGGCGCCATCGTCAACGACGACGTGCGTTCGCGTGCCGCCGACCTTCCGGCCCTGGCCACCAGCCTCGGGGGCACCGTCGTGCTGGACGCTCGCGCGGTGACCCATCCGTCATACCCGGACGCGGTGGTGCGCGCTCCGGGGCTGGTGGCGCTCGACGTCGCCAACGAGGCGGCATACGCAAAGGAGTGCTTCGGCCCGGTCACCTTCCTGATCGCGACCGACTCCACGGCGCAGTCGCTCGAACGAATGCGCGACACGATCAAGGAGCACGGAGGCATGACCGCCGCGGTCTACTCGACGTCCGAGGACGTCCTGGAAGGCGCTCGCGATGCTGCCGCCGAGGCCGGGGTGGCGCTCTCGGAGAACCTCACGGGTCCGGTCTTCGTCAACCAGACGGCGGCGTTCAGCGACTACCACGGCACCGGCGCGAACCCGGCGGCCAACGCGGCCTACGTCGATGCCGCCTACGTCGCCAACAGGTTCCGGGTAGTCACCTCGCGCCGCCACATCTGATCCGGGCGAGGGGGTATGCCGGGCACGTCGCCTAAGGTGCGCACGTGAGCAGTCCATCCGAGGTTCCTACGCAGCCCACCCTGTATGACGGTGACGTGGTCCTGCGTCCGTGGACCGTGGACGACCTCGACGTGGCCCGGCTTCAGGTCAGCCAGGAGATCCAGCACTGGTTCGGTTTCCCTGCGGGGATGGCGCCTGGCGGGGACCTGAGCCAGGCGTTCGAGGAGCAGCGCCGGGACTACTCGGACTCCCGCAAAGTCGTGAGCTTTCTTGTGGAGCACGAGGGAGTGCTCGCCGGGACGGCCGAGGTCCGGCAGAACGGCGACGGGAACGGCGAGCTGTCCTGCGTGCTGTTCCCCGATCACCGGGGCCAGAGTTTGGCGACCCGAGCTGTGAGGCTCTTGATCCGCTATGCCTTCGACGAGCTGGGGCTGCACCGGGTGGCAGCCCACGCCGAGCCGGGCAACCGGACGTCGCTGGGAATCGCCTTCAGGGTGGGCCTTCGGCGTGAGGGGATCGTGCGCGATGCACAGCAGTGGCGCGGTGAGCGACGGGACTACGTGCAGCTGGCCCGGTTGGCCACCGACCCCGAGCCCTCATCCGGAGGCGGTTTCATCGAGGTCCTGAACGCCGGGCTGCCGACCAAGCGAGTCATCGCCCAGGGGCTGATCCGCAACAGTGCCAACGAAATCCTGCTGTGCGAGCTGACCTACAAGCAGGAGTGGGATCTGCCGGGTGGAGTGGTCGACCCGCGGGAGTCGCCGGCACATGCGGTCGTCAGGGAGATCCTCGAAGAGATGCAGATGAAGGTCTCACCGCGGTCGCTGGCGGCGGTCAACTGGCTGGCGCCGTGGCGTGGCTGGGACGACGCGATGCTCTTCGTGTTCGACCTCGGGGTCGATGACGACGCGATCACCCGGGCCCGGCTCGAACCCCGGGAGCTGCGTTCGCTGCACTGGTGCAGCCTCGACGAGGTCGAGCGCCGCGCCGCGCCCTACGTCACCCGGATGCTGAGGCGACTGGCCCAGCAAAGGGAAGGGACGGCATACCTCGAGGACGGCACCGACCCGCTCTGGTAGCAACCGTTTCGGTCGACGGGGTCAGTCGCGGCCGGGCGTGACCATGTTCAGCAGCATCGAGACGGCCGTGATGATGATCGAGCCGAGGACCGCGTCCCAGAAGAAGTGTGCGACGTTGAAGTCGAGGCTGAACTGACCCGCGAACCACGAGGTCAGCTGCAGCATCGCCGCATTGACGACCAGGGAGAACAGCCCGAGCGTCAGGATGATGACCGGCAGCGAGAGGAGCTTCAGCACCGGCTTGACCACGGCGTTGAGAAGCCCGAAGATCACGGCCACCCACAGGATGGTCAGGAGCTCGCTGCTCAGCTTGGCGCCGCTCGGGCCAAGGCGGATGCCTTCGACAAGGAAGGCGGCGACCCACAGGGCGACACCGTTGACCAGGATCTTGATGGCGATCGACTTCATGGGCCCATCGTGGCATG
>JBDTOA010000311.1:0-2614 GCA_039933475.1 Dermatophilaceae bacterium | reverse complement strand
AGAACCCCTACGAGCGGCTCAAGGAGCTCACCCGAGGTCGTCGAATCACGGGGGCCGACCTGCGCGAGTTCGTCGCCGGCCTTGGCCTGCCCCCCGACGTCGAGAAGCGCTTTCTCGAGCTCACCCCGCAGACCTACGTCGGGCTAGCTCCAGCCCTGGTGGACTATCTCGACTGACGTGGGCGACAGCCCGCAGGACCAGACCGCCCGCGTTCGCGCGGGCTACAACCTCCTGTCCCGCGCCTACCGGGCAGATACCGCCGACGACGCCACGCAACGGCAGTATGCCGAGTGGCTGGGTCCTGTCCTCGACCGCGCCCCCGCGGGTGGGGACGTGCTCGACCTCGGGTGCGGCAACGGCATACCGGCCTCGAAGTGGTTGTCTGACAGTGGATTTAGGGTCACTGGCGTCGACCTGAGCGACACCATGGTCGCGCGGGCGCGAGAGCTCGTGCCGGGTGCGACGTTCTTGCGCGGCGACGCGACCATGGTCGACGAGATCGACTTCGACCTAGCCTGCCTTGATGCGGTGGTGAGCTTCTACGCTCTGATCCACATGCCGATCACCGACCAACCCGGCGTCATCTCGCGAGCTTCCCGGTGGCTGCGCCCGGGTGGGCTCTTCGTGGCAACCGTCGGGCACACCGCCTGGTCGGGCACCCAACGCGACTGGCTGGGTGGTGGCGCCCCCATGTCCTGGAGCCACCCCGGGGCCTCGACCTACCGAGCCTGGTTCGAGCGGGCTGGACTTGCCATCGATGACGAGCGCTTTGTGGTTGAGGGCACAGGCGGGCACACGCTGTTCATCGCCACTCGCGTGCATCGAGGCGACGGATGTTGACTGTTCGGCCCGTGGATCGAGGTCAGGTGGACGGTTCGAGCAGGACCAGCGCAATCTGACGCGTGGTCCTGGCCTGGTAGCCGGCGTAGTTCTGGTGGTCGGCCACAACCAGTGGCCACAGCCGCTCGCGCTCGGCCGGGCTGGCAACGCGGGCGTTCATCCGAGCAGAGGGCTGCCCCTGCAGCCTCACCGCGACTTCCGGGCTCTCCTGAAGGTTGAGCAACCACGCAGGTGACTGGTCATCGCCACCCCGCGAGGCCACCACGACCAGGACAGGCCCCTCCTGCAGCGGAGACGTGAGCATGACAGATCTGGGCTGACCGCTCTTGCGACCTGTGGTGGTCAGCTCCAGGACGGGCATGTCCATCGCGGTCCATCCCGCCCGACCGCCGCTGACCTTCAGCAGGATGCGGTGGAGGAGGTTCATGGTCTTGAGTCCGGTGTCGCTTGGCATGTGCAGAACCTAGCCGCAGTGACCAGGGGAGTGCGGAGCCACCAAGGCAGGACACCGACCCCGCCGCTGAACAGTGCCGGCTCAGACGGTGACTGGGCCCTTGGGGGTGGAGAACGTGACGGCCAGCAGACCAGGCGTGCCGTGCGGCGCCACAAAATTGAAGTCGATGACCGTCGAGGTCTGGTCAGGCGGCAGGCCCAGCCACTCACAGACGCGATCTTTGTCGCCGGCGATCTCGAGGCCGCTGATGGTGACAATCGTCTTGGCACCGAAGGACGGGTGCTCGGTGTGGTCGTCCCACTTGATGTAGAACGGCAGCTGCGGGTCGGCAATGAGTCCCTTGACGCCGAGCTGGCGCCACTTGAGCTCGGTGCCATCGGCGCGCCGTCTGCTGCCGATCACGGACTCGCGACCAAGCCGGCGCTCAGCCTCGGCCAGGTCCTTGACGCTCACGACCCATCCGAGCCAGCCCCCGCCAGCCTCGGAACGGGCCCGTACGGCCTGGCCGAAGGGCGCCTTGTCGGAGGCGGGGTGGTCAAGCACCTCCACGACCTCGACGTAGATGTCATGCGCCAGCGGAATGATGATGTTGCGCGTACCGAAGCGAGGGTGAATCCCACCATCCACCGGCGCAACGCCGATCTTTTCGCCCAGTCGCTTCGCGGTCGCCTTCAGCCCATCAACTTCACAGGCATAAGAGACGTGGTCTACTCGCATGGGCGTCATGGTGGCACAGGTCACGTGGGCGATTTGAGCGGGGTCCGATCTCGCGGCCTGTCAGCGCTCCGACGCTGACGAACCGCCTCAAAGAGGACTATCGCCGCGGTCGCGGCCACGTTCAGCGAGTTCGCCCGCCCTGCCATCGGGATCCGGATCCGGTATGCCGCAGCCGCCAGGATCTCGTCGGTGAGGCCGTACTTCTCGGCCCCGACCGCGATGGCGATCGGCCCCCCGTAGTCGACGTCGCTGTAGTCCAGGTCTGTGTCCGGAGTAGTCGCAGCGAGCGCGATCCGGTTCTGCGAGAGCCACCTCAGCGTCTCGGCCGTGCTGTCGGAGGCGACCGGCACGGAGAACACCGTTCCCTTGCTGGCCCGCACGAGATTCGGGTTCCCCCAGTCTGTGACCGGGTCAGCGGCCACGACTGCCTCGACCCCCGCGGCATCGGCTGTCCGCAGCATCGCGCCGAGATTGCCGGGTTTCTCAACACCCTGGCAGATCAGCACCAGTGGCGCCGGACCAACCTGGAGGTCGGCGCAGGTTCTGAACACCGAGTCCACCACGGCCAGGAAGCCGTCTGGACCCTCTCGGTAGGCGACCTTC
>JBDTOA010000310.1:0-2635 GCA_039933475.1 Dermatophilaceae bacterium | reverse complement strand
TGTACGACCGGCAGACCGTCCTCTTCCTGGACGAGATCCACCGGTTCACCAAGGCGCAGCAGGACGCCCTGCTCTCGGGCGTGGAGAGCCGACTGGTGGTCCTGGTCGCTGCGACCACCGAGAACCCCTCGTTCAGCGTCATTGCCCCACTGCTCTCGAGGTCGATGCTGATCACCCTTGGGCCCCTGTCCGATGACGAGCTCGATGATGTCCTGGCCGCTGCCCTGACCCAGGAACGTGGCCTGGACGGGGTTTTCGCCCTCGAACCAGAGGCAAGGCAGCACGTCATACGGATGGCCGGCGGGGATGCGCGCCGCGCTCTCACGTCCCTGGAGGCGGCAGCCGGGGTTGCTCTTGACGCACAGCCGGCAGGGCGGGTCACCGAGGAGCAGATCCCGATCACGCTGGCGCAGGTCGAGCAGGCAGTGGCTCATGCCGCGGTGCGTTATGACCGGGCGGGTGACCAGCACTACGACGTCGCGAGCGCCCTCATCAAGTCGATGCGCGGCAGCGACGTCGACGCCTCGCTGCACTACCTGGCCCGGATGCTCGAGGCCGGGGAGGACCCTCGCTTCATCGCCCGGCGGGTCGTGATCGCAGCCAGCGAGGATGTCGGGATGGCCGACCCCACAGCGCTTCAGACCGCCGTCGCGGCGATGCATGCTGTGGCACAGATCGGCATGCCGGAAGCGCGAATCATCCTGGCGCAGGCCGTGGTCCACAATGCGATCGCTCCCAAGTCGAACGCGAGCTACCTCGGGATCAACGAGGCGATTGCTGACATCCGGGCGGGCAGGGGTGGACCAGTGCCGGTTCACCTTCGGGGGAGTGGCTACGCGGGAGCCGCCCGCATCGGCCATGGTGAGGGCTACCGGTACGCCCACGACGACCCGGCCGGGGTGGTCGCCCAGCAGTACCTTCCCGACGACCTTCTCGAGGGCACCGACTACTACCGGCCAACCGACCGGGGCTTCGAGCAGAACCTGTCCTCGCGATGGGCCCGGCTCAAGGAGCGGATCAGGGCCATCTGAGGCAGGTGCCGGTGGGCTCGGCACTGTGACTGCAACGGGTGAGGGATGTTCTGGTTCGGCGGAGGTCCGGGGATCATACGCGCCGCGATAGGGTTCTGGCTCCGGCCGTGATGAGCTTTTTGGTGATCAGCTTCTTGGTGAGGTGAGGGTGTGAATGTGACAGTGTCCATCGGTGACGTCGCCGGCGTGATCGCCGCCCTGGCGTTCGCCTACCTGGTGTTCCGTCTCGGCAGCGTGCTGGGCAAGGCCGGCAAGGTCCTGGACGAGACCCGGATCGGCGTGCGTGGCATCTCCGAGCAGACCGTCCCGCTGCTCTCCCAGGTGACCGAGACCGTGGCCTCCACCAACGACCAGATCGTGCGCCTCGACACCATCACCGCGAACGTCTCGTCGATGAGCACCAACGTCAACGCGCTCACCTCGCTGTTCGCCGCAACCCTTGGATCCCCTCTCATCAAGGTGGCCGCCTTCACGTATGGGGTGCGCTCGGCGCTCAGTGGCTCGGGCAAGCAGAAGACGCGACAGACGCGACGTGCGCGACGCAGGAGGGGCTGACCGATGCGCCGTCTTTTCTGGCTCTCCCTCGGCGCCACCCTCGGGGTGCTGATCGTTCGCAAGGTCACCAGGACCGCGCAGTCGTACACCCCTGCGGGTATGACCGAGGGCCTTTCCGCCGGCCTCTCGGACCTTGGCGAGGGACTGCGCGAGATGGCTGGCGCTGTTCGTGAGGGCATGGCCGAACGCGAGGGCGAGCTGCGTCAGGCGCTCGGCATGGACACCGGCACGTTGCCCGACGGGCCCGCCATGAGCGCGGAGCGGGCCGCCGCCCTGATCGAGGACCCCACCTCAACCCAAGCCCGCTAGGGGCCAGACGCCCCCGGCATACCGTTGGACCTGACTTGCCTTTTTGGCGAGCCGGCTCAGACCGTTAGGAACCGTACGTATGGAAACCGCGGAGATCAGGCGCCGTTGGCTCGCGTTCTTCGAGAGCAAGGGCCACGCGATCGTCCCCAGCTCCTCCCTGGTGTATGACGACCCGAACCTTCTGTTCGTCAACGCCGGCATGGTGCCGTTCAAGCCCTACTTCCTGGGCCAGGAGACGCCGCCGTGGAAACGCGCCACCAGCGTGCAGAAGTGTGTTCGCACCGGCGACATCGACGAGGTCGGCAAGACCAGCCGCCACGGGACCTTCTTCCAGATGAACGGCAACTTCTCCTTCGGTGACTACTTCAAGGCCGACGCGATCTCCTTTGCCTGGGAGCTGCTGACGACCAGCCAGGCCGAGGGCGGCTACGGCCTGGACAAGGAGCGGTTGTGGGCGACCGTCTACCAGGACGACGACGAGGCTGCGGAGCTCTGGCTCACGCACTCCGGGATCCCCGCCGAGCGCATCATTCGACGCGGCATGGCCGACAACTTCTGGTCGATGGGCGTGCCCGGGCCGTGTGGCCCGAGCTCCGAGATCTTCTATGACCGCGGACCGGAGTACGGCCAGGAAGGGGGGCCAGCGGTCGACGAGGACCGCTATATGGAGATCTGGAACCTCGTCTTCATGCAGAACATCCGCGGCGAGGGCAGCGGCAAGGACGACTTCCCGATCCTGG
>JBDTOA010000309.1:0-2636 GCA_039933475.1 Dermatophilaceae bacterium | reverse complement strand
TGGAGACCCTCATCAGGCCTGCCCTGCGGCGAGGCGAGGTAGTCATCACCGACCGCTACATGGACTCCTCGATCGCCTACCAGGGTGCCGGGCGGGACCTCGGGGTCGATGAGGTGCGCGAGCTCAGCATCTGGGCCACAGGCGGCTTGATGCCCGCCCTGACCGTCTTGGTCGACCTGCCGGCTGTGGTCGGTCGGACCCGGCGCGACGGGGTTCACGATCGCCTTGAGGCCGAGGCCGACGCGTTCCATGATGCCGTCCGCGAGCACTTCCTGGCCCTCGCCGGCGCCGATCCCGGCCGATACCTCGTCGTCGACGGCGAGCTGGCGCCTGACCTCATTCATGAGCTGGTCCGGGCCAGGGTGGCCAGGCTGCTCGACTTGCCTACGGTGCCGGGGGTGATGCCATGAGCGTCTGGGACGACGTCGTCGGCCAGGAGCCAGCCGTCGCCACACTTCGTCGTGCGGTGGCGGATCCAGGTGCCATGACCCATGCGTGGCTGCTCACCGGCCCTCCGGGGTCGGGCAGATCTGTTGCGGCCAAAGCGTTTGCGGCGGCGCTGCAGTGCCCGGACGGCGGCTGCGGCACCTGCCACGAGTGCCGCACTGCCTTGGAGGGCACCCACGCCGACGTCGACGTCGTTGCAACCGAGGGCCTCACCCTCAAGGTGGAGCTGGCTCGCGAGCTCGTCCAGCTGGCCGCAAGGCGTCCTTCCGTCGGGCGCTGGCGGGTGATCGTCATCGAGGATGCCGACCGGCTGCACGAACGCGCCGCCGACGCATTGCTCAAGGCCCTCGAGGAGCCGGCCGCGCGGACCGTCTGGGTCCTCTGCGCTCCTTCGCTGGAAGACGTCATCATCACGATCCGATCGCGCTCGCGGCACGTACGCCTGCGGACTCCTTCGGTCGAGGCTGTGGCGGCGCTCCTTGTCCGCCGCGACGGGATCGACCTTGCCATGGCTACCTTCGCCGCCCGCGCGGCTCAGTGTCACGTGGGCCTGGCTCGCCGGCTTGCGCGCGACGAAGGCGCCCGGGGCAGGCGTCGCGACGTCGTCGCGCTCGCCGGGAAGATCCGCACGGTCGGCGACGCCGTGGGCGCGGCATCCGATCTTGACGCCATCGCCAAGGAGGAGGCCGCCGCGTCCTCGACCGAACGGGACGGCGCCGAGAAGGCTCGGCTGATGGAGACCCTGGGCGCCGACCCCAGCGCTCGCACCCAGCCACCGCACGTGCGCTCGCAGGTCGCGGCCCTCGAGAAGGACCAGAAGACCCGCGCGACCAGGTTCTCCCGGGACGTCATCGACAGGTCGCTGATCGACCTGCTCTCCATCTACCGCGACGCCATGGTCGTGCACACGGGTGCGTCCGTCGGCCTGGTCAACCAGGACATGGCCGAGCAGGTTCAGCAGCTGGCCCGCGTCCTCTCGCCGGAGCGACTGCTCCAGTCCATGGACGCCATCGGCACAGCGCGTGAGCGCATAGATGCCAACGTCCTGCCCCTCCTTGCCCTCGAGGCGATGGCGATCTCTCTTCAGCTGCCCCGCTGATCGGGCCCGCCAACCCCGCACCCCCTCGGCCGGCTTGCCGAGACCCGCAAAGGCCTGACCCGCACTGCCACTACTCAGTATTGACCTCAGTATTGACCTCAAGCGCTGTTCGAACGTGCGACACGGGTGACGCCCTCAGACGTCGCCCGTGTCGTGTCTTGTCAACGTAGGCAGCCCTTGTTCGCCCGGGGACTGACCTCCGTGATCAGCCGGCGACGGGTGTGCGACCTGCTGGCGTGTGCTGTTGGCGGCGGTTGCGGTTGCTGACCGTCGCTGCTGCCGCGCCAGCCACTGCGACTCCGCCTGCTGCGCCGAGGGTGATCTTCAGCCAGGGCGTCGACTCCGGCTGTCTCGGGGCGGGCTGACCGCAGTCGGTGGTGCTGCAGGCTGCTGGGTCCGGGACCACCACTGCCTGGGCGGGTGCCATTGAGAGGATGGTGGCGACTCCAGCCGCCGCCAGTCCTGAGGCGATTCGTGTTGCCATGCGTGCCATCTCGATCTCCTGCTCGTGTCGGGTGCCCTTGAGTGGACCCTTCGACTATCGCCATGGCCGGGTGCGGCCGGCATCGGGAACGACACCTCATCTTTTGGGTGGGACCCCTTAGACCTGGGAGTCATAGCCCTTATTTCCGGATGACATGGGATGGCAGCAGGCGCCACACTTCGATGATGGGCAACGCTGCGACTGCCGCGAGCGGCCTGCTCGCGGGGCGGGTCGCCGAGCAGCGGCGCCTGGCGGAGGTGCTTTCCGCGTCCGCTGGGGGGCTGCCGGCGGCGGTGCTGGTCCATGGGGAGGCGGGTGTCGGCAAGACGCGGCTGGTGCGTGAGGTGACCGATCAGTACCGAGCCGGCGGCCATGAGGTGTTGTGGGGCACCTGTGTGCACTTCGGCGCCTCCTCGGTGCCGTTCGCGCCAGTGGTCCAGGCCCTCGACAGCTGGGCCCTACGGGTGGACCCAACAGTTCGATCAGCGGTGCTCGAAGACTCTGAGGAGCTGTCGATCCTGTTGCCTTCCTTGGGGATGCGTTCCTCTGACGTTGCCCCGAGCCGGTTGCTGCCGGTTGTGGACCGGGCGGTTCAGCGGATCGCTG
>JBDTOA010000308.1:0-2649 GCA_039933475.1 Dermatophilaceae bacterium | reverse complement strand
ACTACCAGGACCCGCCGCCGCCTCCCCCGCCGCCACCACCTGAGAACCCGCCGCCGCCGAACCCGCTGCCGCCGGAAGACCCCGGCGTGCTGGTGAACGTGCCACTGGCCATCGTGGAGAACGAGTCCATCCCCGAGGCGATCCCCCCGAAGTTTCCGTAGCCTCCGTTACCGGCAAAGATGTACCAGCCCGGCATACCGATGGACTGACCTGCTGTGGCCGCGGCCTCGGCGACCTGGGAGAAGGTTCCTGCCCAGCGGTCTGCCACCCCGAACACGATGGCGTAGGGCAGGTAGCGGCTGAAGATGTCCTGAGCCTCCTCGAACCTGATCTGACGCGCTTCCGCGGTCACCAGATACTGCTTGAACCCCAGTGACTGGGCCAGAACAGCGCTGCCAGCCGCAGTTTTGGCCGCCATCCGCTTGCCGAGCAGGTAGATGATTCCTCCGGCGACCAGCAGCCCGAGGGCCAGCACGATGCCAGAGGGAATCCCGAAGCTGACTCCGCCCACCTGATCGCTCTGGGCACTCTGGATCCCCAGGAACCACCCCGACGCCAGGCCGGCGCCCATCACCAATGTGCCCAGGACGGTCCACCCGCGGCGAGCCTGCTCGGGGGACTTGCGGAACCAGCCGCTGCGGGTGACCTCCTGGTACATCTGCGACTGAGCGGTGGTCAGCGTGGTGTGAAACTTGTTCTTGAGGTCCGACAGACGAACCGGGTTGGACTCGGCGAAGATCCCGGCCAGCACGGTCTCCTCGTAAGGCAACAGCTGCTCCGCCTGTTCGGGTGGGGCCAGCCTGGTCAGCTGCCAGTCGGCTCGTCTGAACATGCCGCCGGACTCGACCTCTTCGATCGTGAGGAAGCCGCGAACCGCGAGGTCGACGACTGTCGCCGACACGTCAATCGTGTTGGCCTCCTCGTCGAGGATCGTGCCGACCAGCCCGGGGCGAACCCCCTTCGGCGGCGCGAACTGCACTGCTACTGGGCCCTTTTGACCGTGGGTCACAGGCCCTGGCGCCCCCTCGACGGGGCTCAGTCCGGGGGTGAGGCCGGCATACTGCTCGTCGCGCCCTCGTTTCCAGACCAGTGTCCCCATCAGCGCTACGGCCAGAGCAGGGAAGGCCAGCCCACCGCCGTAGCCGAACAGGCTCAGCGCCTTGGCCATCGAGGGGGACAATGTCGAACCTGGATCGGCGCCGCTGAACCCGGTTTCGCCGTCTCGCAGGTCGGGGGCTGTGTCGGTGATGGCCGCGACCGGGAACGAGGCCACGATGGTCACCTGCTCTCGTGGGCCGAGGCCGGTCGCGGAGTACGTCGCGACCTGCCCTGCGCTGGCTTCACAAGTAGCCGCGGAACGGTCAGCGCCTTGGAAACAAAGGGCATCGGTGACAGCAGCGGGTCCCCGGACACTGGCTTTGACCGAGTCGATCGGGACGTCGAACCTTGCACCGGTGACGTTCCAGTAGAGCTCGGCGTGGTCGGGAAAGCCGTTGGCGACGTGAGCCAGGCGGTACTTCAGCACGTAGGTCTGCTGCTGCTCGCCCTGGAACGGCTCGGTGGGGCTGCCGACCCGGATGACCTCGTCAGCGCCAAGATCGGAGACATAGACCTCGGAGTTTGCGCCGCTGGGACTGCTCGCGGAGACGTCGGTCATCTCGTAGAGGCGGTACTTGCCAGGTGGGCTCGTCACGCCCTGGCGCACGGTCACGTTGCGCTTGATCCCGTGATGCTCACCCGGACCGAACTGCCACACCAGGGTCTCGGTAACGGCCATGGAGCCGTCGCCGGCTAGGTCGTAGGCCGCGGTGAAAGACAGGATTCGCTCCCCGCCGGCCGCCAGCGCCATGGGCGCCGAGTGGACCTGAGCGACCGCGAAGACGAGCGTCAGCCCCAACGCCGCCAAGGTCGATATCAGCGCTCTGAACCGCACCGCTGGTCGCACCGACTCACCTCTCCCGGTGTGCCGAGATCGCCCGCTGCGACTCGCGCTCGTCCTGCTGGGCCCGCAGCGTCTGTCGCTTGTCGTACTCACGCTTGCCCTTGGCCAGGGCGATCTCCACCTTGGCGTAGCCGTCCTTGAAGTACATCGACAGCGGCACGATCGTGTGCCCGCTCTCCTTGGTCTCCTTGACCAGCTTGGCGATCTCCGCCTTGTTCAGAAGCAGCTTGCGCCGACGCCGGGGCGCGTGGTTGTTCCAGGTTCCCTGGGTGTACTCGGGGATATGCACGCCTTCCAGCCAGATCTCGCCGTCAATCACGGTCGCATAGCCGTCGACCAGGGAGGCCCGGCCAGCGCGCAGAGACTTCACCTCGGTCCCGTTAAGAACCATGCCGGCCTCAAAGGTGTCCTCGATGTGGTAGTCGTGATAGGCCTTGCGATTCCTCGCAACGACCTTCTCGCCCCTCTCCTTGACCACCGCTCGCCCCTCCCTTGCTCAGCCCTGCGTCTGTGTCGCGGACGAATCGCTACAGGCATCGACGCCGAGATGCGATGGTGCGACTTCGGCCCCAACGCTACCTTCTGCCGGGCTTGCTCAGCTCAGGCCGCTCCGGAACCCGATTCTGGGGCCTGAAACCGGCCTCAGCTGAGCAAACCGGCCTGAAGTGAGCAAGGCCTCTCAGAGCCAGTTGCGCGGGTTGACCGGG
>JBDTOA010000307.1:0-2653 GCA_039933475.1 Dermatophilaceae bacterium | reverse complement strand
CCCTGCGCGTGTGCATGCGCCGCTGCGCTGCTGGCTGCATGGTTCTCCTCCTCGCATGGTGGTTTCCGTGCAGCCTGCGCCCGTCTGCCGGATCGGTCGGGTAGGAACGCCGCGACCAGCTCAGATGCGGCCAACAGGTCCGCCACCCGGCCCAGCGTCCCCGACGCGGCATCAGCGCCGTCCGCCTCGTCGGTGGCCTCGTCGGCCGCCTCGCCGGTGGCGTCGTCGGTCCACTCCCGCGGCACCAGCCGTTTGCTGCCGTCGGGCAGCATCACCAGCAGCGAGATGCCGCCCCCTCGTCGTCGCCACCGCCGCAGCACCGGCAGCCGTTGTCCCGCCAGCGGGTCCCGGGCCCGGGTCACGGTGGCCTCATCCGCGCCGCTCATCACCTGACACCAGCGCCGGTCGGCCAGGCGGACAGACCCGGATGTCCAGTCGCCTGCAGCACCGCAGCGGCCACCAGGGCAGCGTTGCGCCGGTCCAGCCCGGACAGGGCGTCACCGAGGTCGACCGGCACGCCCCCGGCGATACCGGCCGCCAACCGCAGCATCTGCGCGTCGCTGCCCGAGCACGGCAGACGGTCGGTGTCCAACGCGGCCACCGCCACCGCCCAATCAAGGGCGGCCATCGGCCGGACACCGTCATCGAGACACTCGACCGCGAGCGCCAAGAAGTCCTCCCGGTCCAGCCAGGCGCGGTGCCCGATCAGCAACTCAACGCCCGCCTCACAGGCCAGCAGGCCCTCGGCCCACGCACGAAGCGAAGCGGAAATCTCATCGAAGTAGGTAGTGTGTCGGGTAGTCCTTTGACTCCATCGACCACACGGCCCTGATGGACCGGGTCCGATTGCGGGTCAAGGACAAGCGGGTGGTGCGGCTGGTCAAGGCGTTCCTCAAGGCCGGGATCCTCACCGAACTCGGCGACTTCGAGGACACCGGCACCGGCACGCCGCAAGGCGGCATCCTGTCCCCGCTATTGGCCAACATCGCGCTGACGGTGCTCGATGAGCACCTGCACGCGCCGTGGAAGCCGGGCGGGACGATGTCGACCGCCAGTCGCCGCCAAGGAAGGAGAAGGAAGGACCTGCCGAACTGGCGCCTGGTCCGCTATGCGGACGACTTCGTGGTGCTCACCGACGGGACCGACCATCACCTCCTGGAACTGCGCGAGCAGATCGCTGCGGTGCTCGCTCCGCTGGGGTTGCGGTTCTCACCGACCAAGACCCGGATCGTGCACATGAGCGCGGGGTTTGACTTCCTCGGCTTCCGCATCCAGTGGAAACGCAAGAGGGGCGCCAACAAGTGGTACGTGTACACCTTCATCGCCGACCGGCCATTCCGGTCGGTGAAGGCCAAGATCCGTGCCCTGACCCCCAGGACGTCACAGCACGACCTTAGGACCCTGCTGATCCGGATCAACCAGATCACGCGGGGCTGGACCAACTACTTCAAGCACGCCATAGCCCAACGCATCTTCAGCAAGCTCCAACACCACACGTGGTGGCGGATCGTGCGGATGATGCGGACCCGGCACCGGTGGAAGTGGAAGGACGTCCGTCGCTGGCTCACCGACCCCACCGGCCGGTGGCGCCCCATCAGCGCGGGCGGGATCGAACTGTTCAACCCCGAGACGATACCCATCATCAGGTACCGCTACCGGGGCAACCAGATCCCCAACCCCTGGGTCCAGGCTGCCTGAACCAACCCACGGCAGAAACCATGGAGAGCCCGGTGCGGTGAGAGCCGCACGCCGGGTTCGGCGAGCGGCCTGGGGAAACGGACCAGCAGCAATGCCGGCACCGCGCCCCAGGCCGACTCCACCGATAGACGCGGACCAGTTGCAAGCGTCCGGTCGGCCACATGCGTCCGCGCACATCAGCGATGCGCGCGTCCCGTGCGGGGATTGTCCCTTCCGGGATGGCGATGGTTGTCAGCGGCGGTGGCCATCGACCGGTAGCGGCCACAGCTGGAGCGGGTCGCGTCCCTGAGGGCCGCCACTGGTGAGGTCACCAGTGGCCCGAGACGCCGCGGCCGAGCGGGCGGATGGGTGATGCGTTGGTGACCGGCTCCTGCTGAGCCGGGCGTGCCAGCAGAATGATGGTGGCGGCCACGAGGGGAATGTAGGTGAGGTGGACGGCGAGTCCGGTGACGAGATACGCAAGGTCAGCGTTGGGGATCCACCAGCCCAGAAGGGCGACGAGCGGGACGACGACTACGGCGGTGACATTGAGCAGCGCTAGGCCAACGATCCCGACGGGTTGGCTGACCGTGGGGCGCAGGGCGCCGAAAGCGAGCACGAGGAGGCAGTACCCGGCGGAGGCTCCCGCGACGAAGAGCCACACGCCGAGGGGTCCGGGGTAGCCGTGTCTGCCCAGGCAGATGGTCAGGCTTCCCGCGATCGCGAGGGTGAAGCCCTGCGGCAGCACCAGCATGTGGGTCAGCCCGACGGCGGTCGAGCGCCATGAGGAATCGCCTTCACCGAGGACGGTGGGGACGTGCTCGTTGCCGTTCACATCTTCTCCTTGAGCCCTCATCGGATGAGGAGCCAGTTGACGGGGTAGGCGGTGGCGAAGACGGCGACTATGGCCAGCTGCATCATGAACCAGAACTCGAGGGTGAGTGGGTCGGCGCGCCCGGCGAACAGGGCTGGCAGG
>JBDTOA010000306.1:0-2673 GCA_039933475.1 Dermatophilaceae bacterium | reverse complement strand
TCGCCGAGCTGGTCACCCAGACGTTGCTCCTGCTCACCGGGGACTACAGCCCGCGAAGAGTGATGGACCACGCCGTGAACGAGGCGGGGCTGGCGTACTCAACGATGCTGGAGTTCGGCACTCCGCAGGTAGCCCAGGCCGTGGCCGCCGCCGGGCGCGGCATAGCGGTGGTGTCCGACGACGCCCGTTTCGGCCTGCAGCGGCTGGACATCATGGGGGCCAGCGGGAGACTGAGCATCAGGCTGTACGCCGCATGGGACCGCGATCACCATGCCTCGGCAGTGATCAGCGGGCTGGCCAGGCGGTTGAGCGACTACTGCGTGGCGCGATACGGGCCACAGGTGGCACCTCAGCGACACCTGAGGGGGACACCCGCCGCCTCGAGGTCCTAGAAGGGCGGACTCAGGTCTGGACGACTTCACCCGGCGTGGCGGCGGCGGCGCGCGCGGCTCGTCCGTGGACTCGGCGGAGCGCGGCGACTCCCGCCGGATGAGAGAATGCAGCCCATGTCAGAGCCAGCCGGGGAAGGGACCCAGCGTCCCCGGGGGCGACATCGGCGATCTCGAGGCGAGGCCGGAGGACCCCCGGCCCGAAGCCGATGGTCGTTCCTTCGAAGAGGAACCGCTTTCTTCGTCATCGCGATCGTGGGGTCAGTGCTCGTCAAGGCCTTCCTGGTCCAGTCCTTCTTCATCCCCTCAGCGTCGATGGAGCCCACCCTTCATGGCTGCCCGAGCTGCGTCAATGACCGGGTTCTGGTGAACAAGCTGATCACCCGAACGGGCGGCGTCCATCGTGGCGACATCGTCGTGTTCCACGACCCGGGCGGTTGGATGGCACATTTCTCGAAGCCCGCGGCGGCGCCGCAAAGTCGTGTCAGCGAGGTTCTGGCGCTCGTCGGCCTCGCCCCCTCCAACATCGACCTCGTCAAACGCGTGATCGGCGTCGGTGGCGACACCGTCGAGGGAAGAGGCGGCAAGGTCTACGTCAACGGAGCCGCGCTGGTTGAGCCCTATCTCTTCCCCGGCGACAGTCCCACCGAGATCGACTTCAAGGTGACCGTGCCGGTCGACACGCTGTGGGTGATGGGTGACCACCGCAGCGACTCGGACGACAGCCGTTACCAGCAACAGAAACCCGGGAAGGGGTTCGTCCCCGTGAAGGACGTCATCGGCAACGCGTTCGCCATCATCTGGCCGCTTGACCGGATTGGTGCGCTGGGCGCCTCGTGAGGACGTGAAACGGGCTGTCACCTCGCCTTGATGTAGCCCGAAGGCGAGCAAGCGCAGTCCCGTTGCCGTCCAGGGCCCTCAGCCCATGAGCTCACGCAGGCCGGGCAACAGGTCGGCCGCGAACGACGTGAGGAATCGGGACTGGTCGTGACCGGGTCCGTGAAAGACCAGGTGGTTGAAGCCCAGGTCGACATACGGCTTGATCGCGGCAAGGGCTGTCTCGGCATCGGAAGCCACGATCCAGCGGCTCGCCACCTGCTCTATGGCGAGCGCATCAGCAGCCGCCTCCATCTGGGTCGGATCCTCCAGACCTTGCTTCTGATCGGCACTGAGCGCCAGCGGAGCCCAGAAACGCGTGTTCTCCAGGGCCACCGCCGGGTCTCTGTCATAGGAGAGCTTGATCTCGATCATCCGGTCCACCGACCCACTGGGCCGCCCCGCCTTCGCCATCCCTTCGTCGACGGCCGGGATGAGCTTGTCGCGGTACAGCTCCTCGCCCTTGCCCGAGGTGCAGATGAACCCGTCGCCGGAGCGCCCGGCGTACCTGGCCACGAGGGGGCCACCAGCGGCGACGTAGACGGGAACGGGCTGGTCCGGCCGGTCATACACGGTTGCGTCCCGGGTCTGGTAGAAGTCCCCCTCGAACGTGACCCGGTCACCGGCCCACAGCTCACGCATCAGGGCAACGGCCTCACGCATGCGGGCAAACCGCTCCTTGAACTCCGGCCACACAAGCCCCGAGACCGCCACCTCGTTCAGCGCCTCCCCGGTGCCGATGCCCAGGATGATGCGGCCCGGATACAAGCAGGCCAAGGTGCCGAAAGCCTGGGCGACCACGGCCGGGTTGTACCGGAAGGTGGGCGTCATCACCGACGTGCCCAGCAGGACCCGCTCGGTGCGCTCGCCCGCGGCCGCCAGCCAGGACATCGAGAAGGGCGCGTGGCCACCGGTATGCCGCCAGGGCTGGAAGTGGTCGGAGATCAGCACGCTGTCCAGACCGAGGCGCTCAGCCTCCACGGCGAACCCGACCAGCTCGCGAGGGTTGAACTGTTCGGCCGAAGCCTTGTACCCGATCCGTGACGTCATGGGGACAGTCTTACGCCTCCCGCCGGCGGCGCGGGCTGACCCGTGCCAAACGTCGTTGACCACTCCTCTCGCCGATAGGCTCGCGGCCCATGACGCCCCTCGCGCAGATCCTTGTCGGCATCGTTGCGGCCCTGCACCTCGGCTTCCTCGTCCTGGAGATGTTCTTGTGGAACACCCCTCGGGGCCGGGCGATCTTCGGCACGACGCCCGAGCTCGCCGCTCAGAGCGCCACTCTGGCCGCCAACCAGGGCCTCTACAACGGCTTCCTGTCAGCCGGTCTGGTGTGGGGCCTGATCGCGGCTGACCCCGTGGGTTTCCAGGCCAAGGTCTTCTTCCTGGTCTGTGTGATCATCGCCGG
>JBDTOA010000305.1:0-2679 GCA_039933475.1 Dermatophilaceae bacterium | reverse complement strand
TGATGCTGGGCAACCAGGTGGAGCTGTGGGAGACCCTGCTCGGCTGCATCAAGCTGGGCGTCGTGGTGATCCCGGCCACCACCTTGCTGACTGCTGCTGATCTGAATGACCGGATCCGGCGGGGCCACGTCGGCCATGTCGTCACTGCCTCGGCGGACACGACCAAGTTTGCAGACGTGCCCGGCGAGTACACCCGCATCACTGTCGGCGAGCCTCGCCCGGGTTGGACCTCCTACAGCGAGTCAGGCTCTGCTACAACCGAATTCGTACCGTCGCAGCCAGCAGGTGGCGACGACACCCTCCTGCTCTACTTCACCTCGGGGACGACAGCCGAACCCAAGCTCGTCGAGCACACACATCTCTCCTACCCGGTCGGGCACCTGTCGACGATGTACTGGATCGGGCTGCAACCGGGCGATGTCCATCTCAACGTCTCCTCCCCTGGTTGGGCCAAACATGCGTGGTCATCCTTCTTCGCCCCGTGGAACGCCGAGGCAACCATCCTGGTCGTGAACCAACCCCGGTTCGACGCGGCGGCACTGCTCGAGACCATGGCGCAGGAGTCAGTCACCACGTTCTGTGCCCCGCCCACCGTCTACCGGATGCTCATCCAGCAGGAGCTGGCTCCCTGGCGTGAGCGCCTGCGCCTGCGCGAGATGGTAGGAGCAGGTGAGCCGCTCAACCCCGAGGTCATCCAGCAGGTTCAGGACGGGCTTGGGGTCACGATCCGGGATGGTTTCGGCCAGACCGAGACAACCGCGCAGGTCGGCAACAGCCCGGGCCAGGAGGTCGTGCCCGGCTCGATGGGACGAACGCTCCCGGGGTACGACGTGGTGCTGCTCGACCCTGCCACCGGTGAGGAGCGGACCGGTGACGCTGCAGAAGGCGAGCTCTGCCTGCGGCTCAGTGGCCCCCAGGGTCGACCGGTGGGACTCATGGTCGGTTACCGGGGCGACGCCGAGCGAACTGCCGAGTCGATGCGCGACGGTGCCTATCACACCGGTGATATTGCCTCGCGAGATGCGCGCGGCTACATCACCTACGTCGGACGCGCGGACGACGTCTTCAAGGCCTCGGACTACCGGATCAGCCCCTTCGAGCTCGAGTCCGTGCTCATCGAGCACCCGGCGGTCGCCGAGGCTGCGGTGGTGCCATCGCCGGACCCGACCCGGCTCGCCGTGCCCAAGGCGTATGTCGTCCTGGCACCGGGCTTCCCGGCGACCGCGCAGACCGCCGAGTCGATCCTGGCCTACGCGCGCGAGCACCTCGCGCCATACAAGCGGGTGCGCCGCATCGAGTTCGCCGAGCTGCCCAAGACCATCTCCGGCAAGATCCGCCGGGTCGAGCTTCGAGGGCGCGAGGACGTGGCGCACGGTTCAGGGATCGACGACTCGAGCAGGGCCAGTGCGACAGAGTTCTGGGAGTCGGACTTCCCGGGGCTCAAGGACTGAGGTCCGTTCAGCGCATCGAGAAGACGACCGACACGCTGACGGCGACGTCCTGACTTCCCGGCTGGATCGGGACGGCCGACGACTTCTCGCTGTAGAGACCTGCGCTGGTCGGCATCGCGATCGGCGGCGCGCTCGAGACATCCTCGGCAATGCTGACCACCTCACCCAGGCTGCGCCCGGCGGCCTTGGCATACTGCTCCGCCTTGGCCCTGGCGTCGGCGAAAGCCTGGTCCCTGGCGCGCGACACCAGGAGACCGGTGTCCTCGAGGTCGAGGCTGATCCCGTTCACCCTCACGGCGTCTCCACCGGCTTGGACGGCCTTGCCGATGGCCTCACCAGCCCGGCCCAGGCTGCGAAGCTTGGCGTTGACACTCTCTGACACCTGGTAGCCCCTGAGTCGAGGGGTGCCGGCGCTGGAGTAGTCGTAGTTCGGCTGGATGCTCAGTCCGGCTGTCTGCAGATCCTCCTTCTGGACGCCGCTGCCCAGCAGTGACTTCTGCACCGCGCCGGCCGTGCGGTTCGCCGAAGCGAGCGCCTCCGACACGGATGAGGCTTTCGCCACGACGGACAGGTCGAGCCGCAGCGTGTCCGGGGTGCCGGAGACCTTGGCCGTACCGCCCACGGAGATGCCTGTGATGCCGGTACCTGTGGTGGTTCCCCCGGGCTGCGGCGTCAACCGGTCGGCAGCTGAGAACGAGGCTGGTGAGCCGCTGGAACGAGCAGCTCCGGCGACATAGGCAACAGTGAACGCCAGGACGGCGAGAAGGACGAGGACTGCACGGCGACGGGTGAGTGTGAGCGTCATGGCACTGTGACGCAGAGCAGGTCAGGGCGGTTCCCCCCTCGCCGCGGCCCGCCAGGAGTCGACCGTGAAACAGTGGCGGAATGGAGTTCTCCGAGGTCGCCCGCAAGCGCCGCATGGTCCGTCGGTACGACCCCTCACGGCAGGTGCCGGCCCAGATCGTCCAGACCGTGCTGCGCAACGCGATTCGAGCGCCGAGCGCGGGCTTCAGCCAGGGGTGGGACTTCCTTGTGCTCACCAGCTCTGAGCAGCGAGAGGCGTATTGGGCTGCGACAGCCGACAGCGACGACGAACCAGACCCCTGGCTGCAGGGTATGCAGACTGCGCCCACACTCGTCCTGTGCCTGTCCGACGAAGGCACGTACCTGCGACGCTACGCCGAGCCGGACAAGGGCTGGACCGACATGGACGAGGCGCGCTGGCCGG
>JBDTOA010000304.1:0-2681 GCA_039933475.1 Dermatophilaceae bacterium | reverse complement strand
CTGGTTCCGGGCACGGTCCCTAGGTTTGTGGAGTCTTGCTCGCGCCAGCGGCTGGTGATGGGCAGCCGACGGTCGCGGCCGAACGCAAGCGAGGAGATCTTGGGACCGGGGGCGAACTGGCGACGTTTCCACTCGGCCCGGTCGACGAGCCCGATCACCTGGTCCACCGCAACCGGGTCCAACCCGGCCTCGACCAGCTCGGCCCGGCTTTGCGCGCCTTCGACATAGCGATCGAGGATCGCGTCGAGGACCTCATAGGGCGGCAGGGAGTCCTGGTCGACCTGGTCCGGGCGCAGCTCCGCCGAGGGCGCCTTGTTGATGGAGGCCAAGGGGATCGGCGGCCTCTCGCCTAGGCGTTCAGCCTCGGCATTGCGCCATCTGGCGAGCTCCCACACCATCGTCTTGGGCACGTCCTTGATCGGTGCGTACCCGCCGACACTGTCGCCATAGATGGTCGAGTAGCCGACCGAGACCTCGCTCTTGTTGCTGTTGGCCAGGACGAGGTGACCCTCCTGGTTGCTCAGCCCCATCCAGACCAGGGCCCGGACCCGCGCCTGCAGGTTCTCCTCAGCCACCCCGGTGAGCTTGACGTTCTCCAGGAAGGCGCTGACCATCGGCTCGATCGGGATGACACGGTAGTCAAGGCCCAGGTTCGCGGCCAGCTCTGCCGCATCGTCCCGCGAGCCCTGGCTGGAGTACTTGCTGGGATTGCTCACCGCCACCACGTTCTCCCCGCCGAGGGCGTCGGCCGCGATAGTGGCCACGAGCGTCGAGTCGATGCCGCCGGAGGCGCCGAGAAGCACCGAGTGGAAGCCGTTCTTTCGCACGTAGTCCCGCAACCCCAGCTGCACCGCGCGGTAGACCTCGCCGAGCGGGTCGAGGCGCGGGGCCAGCGAGGCAGGGGCCGCGGAATACCGGGGGATAGGGGTGTCACTGACGGTGACGTGCACGACCCCTCGTCCGGTCGGACGGGCCGCGTCCACGGTGCTCGGCTCGAGCTCGAGATCGACGATGAGCAGGTCCTCTTCGAACTGCGGACCACGCGCCAGGATCTTCCCGGCAGCATCGACCACCAAGGAGTCCCCGTCAAAGACCAGCTCGTCCTGGCCGCCGACCATGTTCAGGTACGCAAGGGTGCAGCCGGCCTCGGCGGCTCGTCGCGCGACGAGCTCGTAACGGACGTCATCCTTGTCCTGCTCGTAGGGAGAGCCGTTGATCACCAGGAGCAGCTCGGCGCCGGCCTCGCGGGTCTGCGCGACCGGACCGCCGTCCTGCCACAGGTCCTCGCAGATCGCGATGGCCACGTCGATGCCCCCGATCCGCACGACGGTGAGGTCCCTGCCCGGGGCGAAGATCCGGAACTCGTCGAAGACGCCGTAGTTGGGCAGGTGGTGCTTGGCGTAGCGCGCCTTGACCTGGCCCTCGTGCAGAAGGGCGGCGCAGTTCTGGGGGAGTCGCCGGGTTGAGCCGTCCTCGCTGTATGGCGCGTGGTCCAGGTAGCCGACGACGACCGGGAGGTCGCCGTGGCCGTCCGCGACAAGGTCGGTGGCCAGGGTCGCCAGGGCAGCTCGCGAGGCATCGACGAACGAGGTGCGCAGAGCCAGATCCTCGACCGGGTATCCCGTGAGCATCATCTCGGGGAAGGCCACCAGATGGGCGCCACGCTCGGCTGCCTTGGCTGTCCAGTCGCGAACTGCCTGTGCGTTGCCACTCAGAGCGCCCACAGTCGGGTTGACCTGAGCGAGGGCAAGTCGCATCTGCGCCATACCGGCAAGCCTATCGAGGCGTTGGGATGTTCCACGGAGGACCCAGGCGTGCTCTCGACCTGTCACATCGGTCCCAGATCTTTAATGTCCGTTGGTTCCATCTTTGTCTGGTTTGTGCAACGGTCACCGCGTCGCCGAACCGGCGTGACTCGAACTCAGGAGAACTTCGTGAAACGACTTACCTTGCGAGCCCTGACAGGCGTGGCTGCTACCGCACTCGCCGTCTCGATGGTGCAGATTCCTGCCCAGGCCGCACCCCCACCAACCGACCGGGACCCGGCCGTAGCACAGGCAAAGAAGTCGGACGACCTGACAAGCCCGCTGGGTGAGAAGCAGCGAAAGCTTCGCGAAGCGGCCGTTCAGCAGGTCGTCAAGGGCACCGCCAAGATCGAGACCAAGGGCGGCCAGAACGTCATCAACATGGGCAAGGGGCAGTACGTCCAGTACGCCGTCAACCGCCAGGAGTCGATCTTCACGATCCTCTCCGACTTCGGCACCGCGACGAAGCAGGGCACCCGGGGGACTGCCGGCCCGATGCACAACAAGATCCCGTCGCCGGATCGCGTCTGGGACGGCAACGTCACGGACGACAACTCGACGAGCTGGACCGCAGACTTCAACAAGGGGCACTACCAGGACCTGATGTTCGGCACGGGAGAGTCGTTCAAGGACTTCTACCTCAAGCAGTCGAACGGCAGGTTCCTGGCCACTGGCGATGTCAGCGACTGGGTCGGGGTGCCGTACAACGAGGCGAGCTACGGAAGCAACGCGATCTCTGACGCGGCCGGCGCCTGGCCGTTCATCCAGGACAGCGCGACCGCCTGGTACGACGCCCAGAAGGCGGCCGGCAAGAGCACGGCGGACATCAAGGCCTACCTGCTGCAGTTCGACAAGGTTGACCGCTACGACTACAAC
>JBDTOA010000303.1:0-2707 GCA_039933475.1 Dermatophilaceae bacterium | reverse complement strand
AGCACCAGTCCGAAGCCACCTGCAGCAAGGCCCCAGACGACCTGCTCGGCACGAAAGCTCTCGACATCAGGGCGCAGGCCTGCGCGTTCCATCCTGCGTCTGACGGACTGCGCTCCGCCCAGCAGGCGTTCCACCCCACGGCCGAGGTCCCGGAACACCGGGCCGAGGATCAGCAGCAGGCCCCCACCGCCGGTCCGGGAGGGAACGGCCAGGAGCCTCGAGGGCCGCGCCGAGTCACGCAGGTATGGCGCAAGGCGGGCTTCGAGCGTCGGACGCCGGTTGGCCGGAAGGCCCACGAAGACAAGGAGCGCCCCGGCGGCGAGCAGCGCGCCCAGTGATGCCCCGAGCCAAGACCACCCGGTTCCGGTCGGGTTTGCTACAAGGTTGGTCATCGCAGGACCCGTCCCTCTTCGGGCAGGCGGCCGATGCGCACCATCAGGCGGTAGGCAACAAGGGTGAGCCCGGCGCCGATGGCCAGGACCAGTACGCCGGCCGGACGGCTGTAAGCCTGTAGCGAGTCGGGGCGGGTGGACAGCATCGCCAGGACGATCCACGGTGCGGCGACCGCCAGCCTCGCGGCGTTGACCGTCCAGCCCTGACGAGTCTCGAGCTCGGCCCGGGTCCGCGCGTCCTCACGCAGGAATGCCGAGAGCGTTCGCAACAGCCGGCCGAGGTCGCTGCCACCGACCTCTCGCGCGATCCGCAGGGACTCGATCAGCCGATCGGCAACAGGATCGCTGAGGCGGTCCTTGAGCCGGTCCAGGCATTCCTGGAAGCGGCCCGTCGCACGGTAGTCCTCGGCGAAGGCCGCAAACGCAGGACGAAGCTCTTGCGGACCACGAACCGTCAGCTGGCTCAACGCTTCAGGCAGCGCCAGCCCGGCTCTGACCGCGGACCCGATGTTGTCGACGATGTCCGGCCACAGGTCGCGCATGACCGATCGACGTCTACGAGCACGCATGCGCACCAGCACAATTGGCCCGTAGCCGGCCATCACCGCGAAGCAAAGGGCGATGGGCACGACCTTGGTGGTGGCCGCAAAAACCAGGAAGGCAAGCACGAAGGCCAGTCCGCAGGCGCCCACGAGACCGCGCGGTGTCAGCGCTTCGTACCCCGCCTGTGCCAGCTGGTCAGAGAGTCGGGCGGCCGGTCCGAAACGACGGCGGGCGCCGGCTGACTCCTGGCGTGGCCAGAAGGACCACCAGATGGAGAACAGCCCAAGGCCGAGAAGCAGACCCAGCCCGACGCCGATCACGGCTCAGTCTCCCTGGGCCAGGAGGCTGGCGACGTCGTAGCCGGCGCGTTCGAATCGGTCGACGTGGGGCGGATAGCCATCGGCTCGCACCAGGCGTCCGTCACGGGAGATGAAGATGTCGGCAATCTCGATGACGTCGCCCTCGACCCTGCCGGGTACGGCGACGATCTCGCGCACGCGGCGTACCCCGTCTCGTTCCAGGGCAATCTGGATGACCAGGTCGATGGAGCCGGCCACCGTGGGCACCACGAACCGACTTCCGACGTTCTCACCGGCCAGCAGCGGAAGCGTGCACATCTTCGTGATCGCCTCGCGAGCACTGTTGGCGTGCAGGGTGCACATCCCCGGCAGGCCGCTGTTAAGGGCGATCAGCAGGTCCAGGCTCTCGGCCTGCCGCACCTCGCCGACGATGATGCGCGATGGCCGCATCCTTAGCGCCTCCTTGACCAGCCGGCGCAAAGGCACCTCACCAGTGCCCTCGAGGCTCGGCTGACGACACTGCATCGAGGCCACGTCCCGGAGAGGGATTTTCAGCTCGAAGACTTCCTCGCAGGTGACCACCCTTTCGCGCGAGGGGATAGCTGACGAAAGGCAGTTCAACATGGTGGTCTTGCCCGCCTGAGTGCCGCCAGCAACCAGGATGTTCAAGCCGGCCACCACCGCAGCGTCGAGGAATCGGGCCGCGGCTCGGGTCAGGGTCCCGAGACGCACGAGGTCCTCGAGGTGGTCGGCCTTGACCACGAACTTTCTGATATTGACGATCCAGTGCTCTCGGGTGATGTCAGGAATCACGACGTGGAGCCGCGATCCATCGGGCAAGGTGGCGTCCACGAACGGCGAGGACAGGTCAACCCGACGACCCGAGGACTTCAGCATCCGTTCGACCAGGTCGCGCACCTCGTCGGAGGTCAGGATCGTGTTGGTCAGCTCGGCGGTGCCACCTCTGGCGACGAACACCTTGCTTGGATCGTTGATCCAGATCTCTTCGATGGAGGGGTCCTCCAGGTAGCGCTGGAGAGGTCCGAAGCCTGCGACGGCGTCGAGCACGCTCCTGGCTGCCTCGCCCAGGTCCGCCAGCGCCGGCAGCCCTCCGTGCAGCGAGCGCTCGTCATAGTCGGCCACCGCATTGTGAACAAGCTGACGCATCTCGACCAGGTCACTCGTGGGATCCAGCCCCGAGCGACGAACGAGCTCGCGGACCTCACTCTCGACGGTGGCTACCGCGTCCATCGCTCTTTCCCTGCGGTGGTGATCGGCCCAGACGTCACAACGGCTCCCGGAACCCGCACGGGTCACCTCATCTCCAAAGTCGAAAAAGGTATCCGAAGAGAATAGACGCATCTCCACCTTTGCGACATTTCCGCCCACCGACCTGTGGACAGGGCCCGGCCGCCGCTCACCAGATCGACGCCGGAGGCCCAGCCCGAGCGCCTCGCGGCGGAGGGCCTGTGC
>JBDTOA010000302.1:0-2711 GCA_039933475.1 Dermatophilaceae bacterium | reverse complement strand
TCTCGACCTTCTGGAACTGGTGCACGCGGATGATGCCGCGGGTGTCCTTGCCGTACGACCCCGCCTCGCGGCGGTAGCAGGCCGACCACCCGGCATACCGCTTGGGACCGCCGGAGAGGTCAAGGATCTCGTCGGCGTGGTAGCCCGCGAGGGCCACCTCGGAGGTCCCGGTGAGATAGAGGTCGTCCGCCTCGAGCCGGTAGACCTCGTCCGCGTGGGAGTCCAGGAAACCGGCGCCGGCCATGATGTCTGCCTTGACGAGCGTCGGGGTGATCATCGGGGTGAACCCGGTCTCGACCGCCTGGGCGATCGCCATGTTGAGCAGCGCCAGCTCGAGGCGGGCACCGACACCTTTGAGGAAGTAGAAGCGCGATCCACCCACCTTCGCCCCCCGAGCCATGTCAAGGGCGTCCAGGCCCTCGGCCAGCTCGAGGTGGTCCTTGGGCACGAACCCCTCAGCGGCGAAGTCCCTTGCCGTTCCCACGGTTTCGACGACCGCGTAGTTGTCCTCACCGCCGCTGGGGATGCCCTCGATGACGATGTTGGGGACGCGGCGGATCAGCGTCGCGAGCTCGCCGTCAGCGAGGTCGGCAGCAGCCTGCAGCTCCTTCACCCGATCCGAGGTGGCCTTGGCCGCGGCCACCAGAGCCTGCTTCTGCTCGCCCTTCGCGGCCGCTACCGCCTTGCCCGAGGACTTCTGCTCGGCCCGCAGCACCTCGAACTCGGAGATGGACGATCGACGTCTCGCGTCGGCAGCCAGGATCGCGTCGACGATCCCCTCGTCCTCTCCCCGGGCACGCTGAGAGGCCCTCACCACGTCGGGCTGGTCACGCAGGAGCTTGATGTCGATCACGACGCCGAGCCTATCGGCGCTGGCATTCCCGCTTCGAACGCGTCACCAACGACCGCGCACGTATGGCGGGTGCCCGGCTCAGCCGTGAACGTCGTGAAGGTGGTGGGTCAGGTCGTGCAGGAAGTACTGGCCGAGGGTCTGGACGGTGAAGACCGAGCCGTCGCTGCGACGACCGGTGCGCGCCCATTCGTCGCTGCCCACGTCGTCGAAGGCCGCGGCGGCAGCCTCGGCCGCCAGGGTGAGCTCACGGCTCACCGCAGCCGGGTCCTGGGTGCCATAGGCGTCGGCAATGGCCGTGGCGTCCTGGTCCCAGCTCTCGAACGAAGGATCCACCTCCGCGAGCATCAGCCTCACGCGCGACTCGAACACCCGGCATACGTCACGGACGTGGCAGCCGTACTCCAGTGGCGACCAGACGCCCTGGCGCGGTCTGGCGCGAACATTGGCGCGCTCGAGGATCGCCGGCCAGAGCGAGGCGCTGGCACGGAGCCCTGGCGCGACCAGTGGGCCCGCCACGGCCCTGGCATCGAAGCCGCACTCGGGGCAGGCCTGCCGAAGGACCCACGTCCAGTCCTTCTGATCGGGCTCGATGTCACTGGCTTCATTGCCTGCTCGCGGGGTGGCAGGTTCAGCTGGCGAGGTCATGGAGCCATCCTCGCGCAGGTCTGCGGCTCGGGGAGAGATTCGGCCGAGGTTCTGCGAGGTACTTTCCGGTAACCTCGCCTCGTGACAGACCACGCCGGAGCAATCGCCATCGGAGCCCTGGCAGTGATCGTCATCGTGTCGCTGCTCGTGTGGCTCATCGCCGCGCCCTCTGGCGGCAAGGCCAGCCAGGCGGTCGTCCGCCGCTTCGGTCGCCGTCGGCCACCGCGTGAGCACTTCCGCCCGGAGGGCTCAAAGTCGGAGGCGCCCCGACGACTGGCGGCAGTGATCGTCAACCCGACCAAGTTCGACGACCTCGAGGCCGTGCGCAAGCAGATCACCAAGGGCTGCCTGGCTGCGGGCTGGGACGAGCCCCTCTGGGCCGAGTCGACGGCCGAGGACCCGGGCACCGGCCAGGCCCGAAAGGCTGTCGCGGATGGCGCGACCCTGGTCTGCCCGCTCGGCGGAGACGGGACCGTCCGCGCAGTCGCCGCGGCGCTGGTCGGGACCGAGACACCCCTCGGCCTGCTTCCCGGAGGCACCGGCAACCTGCTCGCCCGCAACCTCAACCTTCCCGTTGACAACCTCGACGACGCACTCAAGGTGGCACTGACCGGGCAGAACAAGAGGGTTGACGTAGGCCGGCTCACGGTCGACCCCTCTGGCGAGGACGAGAAGGCCGAGGAGCACATCTTCCTGATCATGGCCGGGCTCGGGTTCGACGCGGCGATCATGGCCGATGCGCCCGAGGGGCTGAAGAACACGGTCGGTCCGCTGGCCTACACGTTCTCGGCTGCCAAGAACCTCAGAGGCCCGCAGTTCAAGGTCTCGATAAAGATCGACGACGAGGCCGAGATCAGCAGGCGGGCACGAACCGTCGTGATCGGCAACTGCGGCAAGCTCACCGGGGGGCTCGTCCTCATGCCCGAAGCCCAGGTGGACGACGGCTGGCTCGACGCGGTCATCCTCTCTCCCTCCGGCATCGTCGGCTGGGTGGCCGTGGCCGGGCGGCTCATCTCCAAGAAGCGCAAGGGCCATCACCGGGTGGACCACCACCGCCTCAGGTCGATGACGCTGCACTGCGACCGCGCACAGGAGGTCCAGGTCGACGGGGACACCATGGGGAAGGCCCGCGGCCTGTCCGCGACCGTCGACCCGCTGGCACTGGTCGTCCGCGTCGGCTGACTCTTTGCTCACTTCAGGCCGGTTTGCTCAC
>JBDTOA010000301.1:0-2728 GCA_039933475.1 Dermatophilaceae bacterium | reverse complement strand
GCGGTTCGTATCTGGCTGTGACATACCGATGAAGGTACCGCTGGAGCTCACCGGTATGGCGCCTCGTCCGGTTCGCGGGTGACGTCAGCCCCCAGCCCGCGCATCGCCTCGGCGAAACCCGCGTAACCGCGGTCGATGTGGTGGGCCCCGCTGACCGTCGTGATGCCATCAGCAACGAGGCCGGCGACCACCAGAGCCGCTCCGGCGCGGATGTCGCTTGCCTCGACGGGGGCACCGGAGAGGCGTTTGACGCCATGCAGCATGACGTGATGCCCGTCTACGTGCGCGTCTGCGCCCAGCCGGGCAAGCTCCTGAACGGTGCGAAATCGGGCTTCAAAGAGGTTCTCGGTGATCATGGCGCTTCCCTGGGCGACCGCGTTGTAGGTCAGGGCGAAGGGCTGGAGGTCGGTGGGAAACCCCGGGTAGGGCAGCGTCGCCACGTCAAAGGCGGAGCGGCGATCGGTCCCGGTCACCCGAAAGCCGCGATCTGTGGTGGTGATCTCGGTGCCGGCTTCGGTCAACCGGTCGAGGGTCGCGCCCAGATGCGCGGGCACTCCCCCAACCACCTCGACGTCGCCACCAGTCGTGGCCGCGGCGAATGCCCACGTTCCGGCCGCGATCCGGTCAGCGACCACCTCGTGGGAGACGGGGGTCAGGGCCGTGACGCCCTCAACGGTGATGACTGACGTGCCTGCACCTTCGATCCGGGCACCCATCGCCCCGAGGAAGTGTGCGATGTCGACGATCTCGGGCTCGCGGGCGGCGTTTGTGACACGGGTCACACCCCTGGCCAGAACCGCGGCCATGAGGATGTTCTCGGTGGCTCCGACACTGGGGAAGTCCAGGTGGATATCGCCGCCATGAAGGCCGTTCGGCGCCTCGGCGATGAGGTAGCCGTGGGTCACGTGGACCAGGGCACCCAACGTCTCCAGACCCGAGGCATGCATGTCCAGACCACGTGACCCGATCGCGTCGCCTCCGGGGACCGCCACGTCCGCCTGGCCGCATCGGGCCACCAGCGGCCCCAGGACACAGATCGAGGCCCGCAGCGCCCGCACAAGGTCGTAGTCGGCACGGTGGCCGATCCGGTCCGGCACGTCGATGGCGACGATCCCGGCGTCCGCGTCATAGTCGACAGTGCAGCCAAGCCGACGCAGCAGCTCGGCCATGGTCATCACGTCGAGGATCGCGGGCACATTGGTCAGCTTGGTGGTGCCAACGGCCAGCAGGGCACCCGCCATCAGCTTCAGGGCGCTGTTCTTGGCACCAACGACGGACACCTCACCACGAAGACTGGTGCCACCAACAACCCGAAACCGCTCCATCACCGGCTGAGCCTATCGGTGGTCCATCTGAGACCATCGTGTTCATGGTCAACCTGACACGGATCTACACCCGCACCGGCGACGATGGCACCACTGCGCTGGGGGACTTCAGCCGCACGACCAAGACCGACCCTCGCCTGGTCGCCTACGCGGACACCGACGAGACCAACTCCTGCATCGGCGTGGCGGTGACCTGCGGCGCCTTGCGCAAGGATGTCGCCGCCGTCCTGATCAGGGTCCAGAACGACCTCTTCGACGTCGGCGCGGACCTGTGCACACCCCTTGCGGCGAGCTATGAGTATCCGCCCCTGCGGGTCAAGGACATCTGGGTCGACGAGCTGGAGGCAGACTGCGACCGCTTCAACGACGAGCTGGAGAAGCTCCGGTCCTTCATCCTCCCGGGAGGTACGCCGGGGTCGGCGTACCTGCACGTGGCCCGAACGGTGGCACGTCGGGCGGAGCGCTCGGCCTGGACGGCACTGGAGGCGTATGGCGACCAGCCGGCACCCGAGGGCAGCGAGAAGGGAGTTGGCGGGGTCAACCCGCTCACCGCCAAGTACCTGAACCGGCTCTCTGACCTGCTGTTCATCCTGGGCCGGGTGGCCAACCTCGAGATCGGCGGAGACGTCCTGTGGCAGCCGGGGGGCGGACGGGCGCAACCACCCGACAGCTCAGCCCAAGAACCGACGAAGGACTGAGCGCCCCACACGACCGAGGACAGCTGCGGGAAGGCACTACGCCACGTTGACGCCCCGCCCGGGTGGCGCGGCCTCGAGCCATGACCGCAGGGCGGCATACGGCGCGCGAGCAAGGGCGATCTCAAAACGACCCTGAAGGTAGCGGCAGTCGACCCTCACCGCCGAAGGGAGAAGTATCTCGGGTCGCTCCCCCGGCTCAAGGGGACGGCTGGCCCTGATGTTGAGCAGTCCGCGGTCCCACTGCCGGGCGGGACGCAATGAGAGCCCCAGGATGGTGAACCACTCGAGGCTGGTGCTGCCATAACGCACCAGCCCGAAACGCCAGCGACGATCGCCCGGCTCTCGAAGTGCACAGACCGTCAGCGGCCGACCCCGGGCGATCAGACGTCGTCGGGTGAACACAGCCCCCAAAACAGCCAGGACGGCCACGACGAAGAACAGGACGCCGCCAACCAGCGCCTCGCCGGTAAGTAGCAGCCCCCTCACGTCGGGTCAGGCGCGAATTTGAGAGGCGTCGACGGCCTCAGCGACGATGGTGACCCGGTCGTGCTCGATCGAGAGAAAACCGCTGTCGATCGTGGCCGTGTGCGTCTGCCCGGACGTGGACTCGATCCGGACCTCGCCGCTGACCAGGATTCCCAGCAGGGGCGTATGACCGGGCAGGATGCCCATCTCGCCCTCGACAGTGCGTGCGCTGACCGATCT
>JBDTOA010000300.1:0-2742 GCA_039933475.1 Dermatophilaceae bacterium | reverse complement strand
TCCAAGGCCTTCCGAGCCGTGTCCAAGAGCCCTCCGAGTGCTGCCGGGTCAGATGGAGCCATCCACCAGTTCCCGCCCGTTCCGCATGGCACGGGCCAAAGCAAAAGGAGGAGCGACATGCGCAAAGCAGGTCGCCTCATTTTCACCCTCGTCGGCATCGGTTTCTGGTCCGTCGTCGCAAGCTCTGTGGCCTTTGCCCAACGGCTGCCCGACCCGTCCGTGGGAGTCGCTCCGCCGAACCCGGGTGGCGGCATCGATACCGGGACCTCCGGTTGGAAGTACGCCCTGATCGCGACCCTCGGAGTTCTCCTGGCGGTTGCGGTCGTGGGGCTGGTCGCCTCGCTGCGTCACTCCCGGTCCTCGGGAAGGCAGCCGATCGCTCACTGAGCGACGACCTCGCACCGACGGCCCTGGGCCGTGGCGGCCACCCGGCCCCCACGGCCCAGGCTCTTGCGATCAGCTTGCGGTGGCCTCGGCGACCTCGCGGATCACCTGCATCGCGTCATACAGCTCCACAAACGTCGTGCTCAGTGGTGAGAGCCCGATCCGGATGCCGTCGGGGGCCCGGAAGTCGGGAATGACGCCCCTGGACCAGAGCGCGGGCATCAGCCGGCGGAAGTCGGAGCGGGCGATCGTCACGTGGCCTCCACGTCGGGCGCTCTCACGAGGCGAGGCAACCCGGACGCCGAGCCCGACCGGCCATGAGTCCACGATCTCGATCGCGAGGTCGGTCAGCAGGACGGACTTGGCACGGATGGCCTCGATCCCTGCCTCTGCCGCCAGCTCGACACCGTCGCGCACGGGGAGCATGCCCAGGATCGGCGGTGTCCCGCTGACCATGCTGCGGATGCCGGCGGCCGGGGCGTACCCCGGGCCCATCTCGAAGACGTCCTGGCGACCCATCCACCCCCAGATCGGCTGTTGGACCTGACCCTGAAGGTCGGACCGGACGTACCCGAAGGCCGGGGCCCCCGGGCCGCCGTTGAGGTACTTGTAGGTGCAGCCCACCGCTAGGTCGACGCCCCACCTGTCGAGATGGATCGGGACCGATCCGGCGGAGTGGCACAGGTCCCACAGGACCAGCGCCCCTGCGTCGTGCGCGATCGCCGTGATGGCGGGCAGGTCCGCCAGGAACCCGGAGCGGTAGGCCACGTGGCTGAGCACGACGAGCGCGGTGTCGGCACCGACCGCCGCGGCGACCTGCTCGGGGGTGATTCCGGTCTCAGGATCGGTGCGGACCCACCGGAGCGTGAGCCCGCGCTCGGCGGCGACTCCTTCCAGGACATACCGGTCGGTCGGGAAGTTGTCAGTGTCCAGCACGATCTCGGCTCGGTCGGGGCGCGCGCCCAGCGCTGCCCGCGCCAGCTTGTAGAGCATGACGGTGGTCGAGTCCGCCACGACGGTCTGACCCGGCGCAGCGCCGAGGACGGCTGAACCGATGAGGTCGCCGATGGTCTCTGGCCAGCCCATCCACCCCTCGTCCCAGCCGCGGATCAGCCGGGTGCCCCATCCATCGGTGATGAACGACGCCATCCCCTGCGCGGTCACCGCCAGTGGTCGGCCGAGGGAGTTGCCGTCAAGGTAGGCGATGACGCCCTCGGCCGGGAGGAACCGCTCTCGGAAGTGCGCCAGGGGGTCCAGAGCGTCGAGCTCGTTCGCCCGGTTCAGAAACCAGTCGTCCTGCGTAGTCACGCCCCGACTCTAGGACGGGGACGGCAGGGTCAGGCACTCGCGCCGGACCCCACGCGGCTCAGAGGCTCCGCGACTCAAAGGGCGGGACTGCCGCGGCCACCATCCTCGCTGATTCACCGCTGGTCGGCAGCGCCCACATCACGCGCTAGGCTCCGCAGGCATGGCGCCCATCAGCAAGGTCTTGATCGCGAACCGCGGCGAGATCGCGGTCCGAGTTGCTCGTGCATGCAAGGACAGCGGGATTGGCTCGGTGGCCGTCTACGCCGACCAGGACCGTGACGCGTTGCACGTGAAGGTCTCGGACGAGGCCTACTCGCTCGACGGAGCCACGTCGGCGGACACCTATCTCTCCCAGGAGAAGCTGCTCGCCATCGCCGCCAAGTCCGGTGCGGATGCGGTACACCCCGGCTATGGGTTCCTGGCCGAGAATGCCTCCTTCGCCCAGGCAGTGCTCGACGCGGGGCTGATCTGGATCGGGCCTCCTCCTGAGGCGATCGACGCCCTGGGCGACAAGGTGAAGGCGCGTCATATCGCGACCCGGGCGAACGCGAACATGGTCCCCGGCACCCTGGACCCGGTATCGAGCAGCGAAGAGGTTGTCACCTTCGCCAAGAAGCACGGCCTTCCCGTGGCGATCAAGGCGGTCTTCGGTGGCGGTGGCCGTGGCATGAAGGTCGCGCGCACCATGGAGGACATCCCCGAGCTGTTCGACTCGGCCACCCGTGAGGCGGTCGCAGCTTTCGGCCGGGGAGAGTGCTTCGTCGAGCGCTACCTGGACAAGCCCCGCCATGTCGAGACCCAGTGCCTGGCCGACAAGTACGGCAACGTCGTGGTCGTCTCCACCCGTGACTGCTCCCTCCAGCGGCGACACCAGAAGCTGGTTGAGGAGGCGCCCGCGCCATTCCTCTCGAGCGAGCAGAACGCCGAGATGGTTCGCGCGTCCAAAGCCATCCTGCTGGAGGCGAAGTACCGCGGCGCCGGGACGTGCGAGTTCCTCGTCGGCCAGGACGGGGTCATCTCCTTCCTCGAGGTCAACACCCGGCTCCAGGT
>JBDTOA010000299.1:0-2746 GCA_039933475.1 Dermatophilaceae bacterium | reverse complement strand
GGGTAATCGCAGCCCACCCGGCGCGCCCTGTGCCGACAACTGGCGGTCAGCGGCGACGATGGTGACCTCATGAGCCTGCTCGATCGCCGTCGCCTGTCAACCGCATCAGTGACCAGATCAGCAGTCGCAGGCGCTTCAGCGGCACTGGTGTCCCTGATGACCATCGCCATGCCCGCGGTGCTCGCGTGGGTCGCCAGCTCACAGAGCACCGTCGAGTGGACCCAGGCACTTTCCGTGGGCTCCAGCGCCTGGTTGCTGGCCAACGGGGCACACCTGAGCTCCGGAGACGCGAGGATCTCGCTGATGCCCTGGCTGCTGGCCGCCATCCCCCTGGCCATTGCCACGGTCGCTGCCCGCCGGGTGGTGATGACACTCGACGACGGTCGCCCGCCCCGGTTCCAGAGGTTCGGAGGGCTGCGCCGCGACGTGGTTGGCGTCGGAGTCTCCTTCTGCTCCTCCTACGCACTCGTGGCGCTGGTGATCGCGATCGCCACCAGCGGCCAGCCGCTGCATGCATCGGTCCCCGGGTCTGTCCTCGGCGCAGCCGTCGTAGGCCTGGTCTCCATCCTGCTCGCCCTGCGGATGGAGTTCCGGGGGGCCCTTGGCTCGCTTGCGCCCACCCTCGCGGCGGCGCTTGAGGCTCGGATCTCCATTCTCGTCCGGCGGGCCATCGGTCCCGGGATGTGGGGCGCGTCCGCCATCTTCGCCGGCGGGCTGGTGCTGGCAGTCGTCCAGGTGGTGATGCACCTCGACCGGATCAACCGGCTCTACGAGACCCTCGGCGCCGATCCCGTCGGCACGGGGCTGCTCGGACTCGGACAGGTCATGCTCCTGCCCAATGTCGCGCTCTGGGCGGCGTCCTGGATGGCAGGACCAGGATTCGGCTTCGGTGACGGAAGCGTCGTCACCTGGTTCTCCTCCAACCCCGGTCTCCTGCCGCTCATCCCCGGTCTTGGTGCCCTCCCGGATCCCGGCCCGCTGCCTCCGGGTATGTGGTTCAGCGTCCTGGTCCCGGTTGCAGCAGGGGCGCTCGTCGGTTGGCGGGCCCTTCGCGAGGTGGCCCGGCTTTCGGCGCTCCAGGTCAAGGCCATGACTGCGGCGACGGCGTGTCTGGTCGCCGCGCTCGTCCTGACACTGGCCAGCGAGCTGGCGGGTGGTTCGATGGGTGCGGGTCGCCTTGGATGGGTCGGGGCCCCCTCGCTCGAGTTCGGTGGCGCAGTCCTGGGAGAGCTCCTGCTCGGCGCGGCGCTCGTCGTAGGCCTCAGCCACCTTCGCGCCGCCCGACGCTGACTCGTCCACCCCCGCAGCAGTCGGATATCGTCTCCCACCGTGATGACTGTGAGGGACGACGGCTCGCAGCCAGGCTCCGTCGTGGTTCTCGTCTCCGGCGCCGGCACCAACCTGCAGGCCCTGATCGACGCGAGCGCCGACCCGGCATACGGCGTCCGGATAGCAGCAGTCGGCGCCGACCGAGACGACATCGAGGGTCTTTCCCGCGCGCGCCTGGCAAAGATCCCGACCTTCGTATGCCGGGTCGCTGACTTCGCGACGCGGGCGGACTGGGATGCCGCGCTGACGGCGCACGTGGCGTCATACCGCCCGAGGCTTGTCGTGCTGGCCGGGTTCATGAAGCTCACCGGAGAGGTCTTCCTCGAGCGCTTCGGCGGGCGAACGGTCAACACCCACCCGGCACTGTCCCCGTCCTTCCCGGGCATGCACGGTCCGCAGGATGCCCTGGACTATGGCGTCAAGGTCACCGGGTGCACGCTCTTCGTCGTCGACCCGGGCGTCGACACCGGTCCCATCGTCGCCCAGAGCGCCGTGAGCGTGCACGAGGACGACACCGCTCAGACCCTGCATGAGCGCATCAAGACTGCCGAGCGTCAGCTGCTCGTCGACTACGTGGGCCGGATGGTCCGCAATGGTTTCACCGTCAACCAGCGAAAGGTCACCATCTCGTGAGCGAGTCGAAGGCTTCCGGCAAGCGCGTCGTTCGGCGTGCTCTCATCTCCGTCTATGACAAGGCGGGGCTCGAGGTCCTGGCACGCGGCCTTCATGAGGCCGGAGTCGCCCTGGTGTCAACGGGTTCCACCGCTTCGCGGATTGCCGACGCAGGTGTGCCAGTCACCAGGGTCGAGGACCTCACTGGCTTCCCCGAGTGCCTCGACGGCCGGGTCAAGACGCTGCATCCGACCATCCACGCCGGGATCCTGGCCGACACGCGCAACCCGGACCACGTGGCACAGCTGCGTGACCTCGGCATCGAGCCGTTCGACCTGGTTGTCTCCAACCTCTACCCGTTCGCCGACACGGTCAGCTCGGGCGCCTCGCAGGAGGAGTGCATCGAGCAGATCGACATCGGTGGGCCCTCGATGGTGCGGGCCTCGGCCAAGAACCATGCGAGCGTCGCGATCGTGACCAACCCTGCGGCGTACGGCTCAGTGCTGGTCGCCGTGCGAGGGGGAGGGTTCACCCTCGAACAGCGCAAGACCCTTGCAGCGCAAGCGTTCGTACACACGGCGAGCTATGACGTGGCCGTGGCCGGCTGGATGGACAACGTTCTCGTGGACACCACCGATGGCACCGGCTTCCCAGCCTGGACCGGAATGACGTGGGCTCGGGAGACGGTCCTTCGGTACGGCGAGAACCCGCACCAGAAGGCTGCGCTCTACTCCAGAGGGGACTCCTCGGGCGTCGCGACCGCTGAGCAGCTTCATGGCAAGGAGATGTCCTACAACAACTTCAT
>JBDTOA010000298.1:0-2749 GCA_039933475.1 Dermatophilaceae bacterium | reverse complement strand
AGCTTTTAAGCGCAAGGGCGATCGCTTTGTTGCCCATCTCGACGACGTCGAGCGTGAGGTGGTCGTCTCCCTCCTGGAACAGACGCATGACTTTCTCGCGCCCGCGTACCGAGAGCCCACCGGGAACACGTTCGACGACCTGGTGGCCACACTGGGGGTGCGACAACCGGTCGACCCGGGCGTTGGCGATCCCGAGGCGCCTCTCGACCCCGCGCTTGAGCGACTGCTCCCGACCGCCCACCGCGACGACCCGGCCATGGCTGCAGAGTTCCGACGGCTGACCGAGCACGGTCTGCGGGAACGAAAGACCGCCAACCTCGCTGTGGCGATCGCGGCGCTCCAGGCCGCCGACGGGGAGAAGGTCAGGCTGGACCACGCACAGGCGCAGGCCACGGTGGTGGCGCTGACCGATGTGCGGCTGCTGCTGGGTGAGCGGCTGGGGTTGCGGACCGATGAGGATGCCGATGATCTGCAGGACCGGCTGGAGGCGGCTTCGGAGGATGACCCCGAGCTGTTCATTGCGGCGTACTACGACTTCATGACGTGGTTCCAGGAGTCCCTGACCCAAGCCCTCATGGCCTGAGCTCGACAGGGCACGGCGCCTCGACAAACGGATATCCCGAAGGATCGTGGCTGCCCTGACGACCACGATCCTTCACCCTGGGCCTGGCGACCCATCTTCGTCCACACGAGTCGCCCCTATTCATCGCCCGTCCACAACGAAGCGGCCCGGTCTGGCGTGTGAAGGTCGGTTTGGACAGGCTGACCGGATGTCGTCCACAGCGCTCAGATCCCACGGGCAGCCAACGAGGGAAAGGGTCGAGGCGTTGGCCCTCGCCCAGCTGGGTGTCCTGACCCGTGCCCAGTGCGTGGGCCTGGGCCTGACGCCCGGCGCCGTCAGGTGGATGGTTGACGCCGGGCGCTGGCAAAAAGTGCACCTCGGTGTCTACGCGACGCACATCGGCCCGCTCGACTGGCAGGCCCGCGTCAGCGCTGCGGTGCTGTGCTGCGGTGAAGGAGCAGTTGCCTCGCACGGCACGGCTGCCCGCCTGCACGGACTGGCCGACAGTGATCCGGAGCGCATCGAGGTGCTCGTCCCGGCCAGCCGCCGGGTCGTAGCTCCGGCCATGGTCAGACTGGCGACCTGTGCCGACATCTACCGGCGCACGGCCCGCTCGGGCTGGCCGACGCGCACCACGGTCGAGGACACTGTGCTGGATCTGGCTGACCAAGGGGATGCTGACAACGCCATCGCCTGGCTGAGCAAGGCCTGTCAGCGTCGGCGCACGAGCCCGGCGCGAATGGCAGATGCCTTGGACAAGCGGACGCGACACCGATGGCGTGAGCTGTTGGTGGACGCCCTGGCTGACGTCGCGGCCGGCGTCGAGAGCGTGCTGGAGTACCGCTACGTCAGGGGCGTCGAGCGACCTCATGGGCTGCCCGAGGCCCGGCGCCAACGACTGCTCATCCTGGGCGGCCGACGACACCGCACCGACAACGACTACGAGCCGTTCGGCGTCATCGTCGAGCTTGACGGTCGGCTCGGGCACGAGGGGGAGGCAGTCTTCCGTGACCGCACCCGCGACAACGGCAGCACGGTCAGCGGCAAGGCCTCGCTGCGCTTCGGCTGGGCCGATGTCGACGCCAGGCCCTGCGAGGTAGCGCAGGATGTGGCGGCTCTGCTGTGGTCCCGAGGTTGGTGCGGGGAGCTCAAGCGCTGTGGAGTCCGCTGTCGGCTGTCAACGAGAACAGCCTGAAGGATCGTGGCTGCCCTGGCGACCACGATCCTTCAGTGTGGCGCCAGGTTCAGGATCGAGGACCGACGCGGCTAGGCTCCGAAGTGTGGCAGCCGCACCGATCGGGATCTTCGACAGCAGTTTCGGCGGGCTGACGGTTGCCCGGGCGGTTCTTGACCAGCTGCCGCACGAGGCCGTGATCTACCTTGGTGACACCGCGCGGGCGCCCTACGGACCGCGCCCGATCGCCGAGGTTCGCAGGTACTCGCTCGAATGCCTCGACCGCCTGGTGGACCGCGGGGTCAAGGCCCTGGTGATCGCCTGCAACTCAGCCTCGGCCGCCGTGCTCCATGACGCCCGCGAGCGCTACGACGTCCCCGTCGTCGAGGTCATCCGCCCCGCCGTGCGCCGTGCCGTCGCAGCCACCCGCAACAACAAGGTCGGGGTGATCTCCACGCAGGCCACCCATCAGAGCCAGGCCTATGTCGACTCGTTCGCGGCCGCCCCCCAGATCTCGGTCATGAGCCGGCCCTGCCCGCGGTTCGTCGAGTTCGTCGAGTCCGGGGTCACCTCTGGGGACGAGCTGCTTGCCGTTGCGCACTCCTATCTCGATCCCGTTGCGGCTCAAGGGGTCGACACGCTGATCCTGGGCTGCACCCACTACCCGCTGCTCACCGGCGTCATCTCCTACGTGATGGGCGCCGAGGTCACCCTTGTGTCCTCGGCAGAGGAGACAGCCAAGGACGTGTTCCGGGTGCTCGCCGACGCGGGAACGCTGCGACCCGACGACCTGCCGCCGCCGAAGCACGAGTTCCACACGACCGGCGACCCGCTCGAGTTCGAGCGTCTCGCCCGCCGCTTCCTCGGTCCGGAGGTCCTCAGCGCCAGCGCCGAGCCTGTGGTGCCGGCCGCAGCACGATGAGGCTCACCGTCGTCGGGTGCTCCGGCTCCTTCGCCGGACCACGCTCGCCCGCCTCCTGCTATCTCGTCCAGGCCGAGCACGAAGGCCGCAC
>JBDTOA010000297.1:0-2787 GCA_039933475.1 Dermatophilaceae bacterium | reverse complement strand
GACGGGTCTCTGAGCCGCGCAGGTGGCGCATCAGGTCCACGATGCGGGTCAGGTCATCGGCTTCGAACGCGAGGATCCACTCGTAGTCACCAAGTGCGAAAGACGCGATGGTGTTCGCTCGGACATCTGGGTAGTCGCGCGCCATCTGCCCGTGCTCCGAGAGGAGGGCACGACGCTCGGCGTCCTCCAGCAGGTACCACTCGTAGGAACGCACGAACGGGTAGACACAGATGTAGTCCAGCGGATGCTCGTCGGCCATGAACGCCGGAATGTGCCCCTTGTTGAACTCCGCGGGTCGGTGCAGCGCCGCGACCGACCACACCGACTGCAGATGCGTGCCGAGCTCGGTGCGCAGGAGCCCGTGGTAGGCCGACTGAACGGTCCGCAGGTCCTCTGCGTGCCACCAGATCATGAAGTCCGCATCGGCCCGAAGCCCCGCAACGTCATAGACCCCGCGCACCACGACGCCTTGTCTGGCCATATCGGCGAACAGGGTCTCGACCTCGGCCGCGATCTTGGCACGGTCCTCGGACAAGGCACTGGTGACCTTGAACACCGACCACATCGCGTAGCGGGTGCTGTCGTTGATCTCCCGGATCTGACCGGGGGTGGGCTTGGGGTTCATGACTTCATTCTTACGGCATCGCGGAGTCGCCCACGCCGGTGGGTCGTGACCGAATTGACACCGAAGGCATGGAACGAACCCGACCGATGACGTGTCCAAGGTGCGTATCGAGCCCCGTCAACCATTCTGTCAACATTTCTTCGGAGGTCTGCCATGCAGGTTGCGTCAACCCACCGCGAGCCCCCCCAGCCTCCTCGGCTCGCGCTGACCCGGAGAAGAAAGGCTGGGATGGGCGCGCTGGCCGCGCTCTGCGCCCTCGTCCTCGCCGGCTGTAGCGGCGGTGTGGCTACCACCAGCAGTGGCGCCGTCGGTTCGGTCGCGCCCTCGCCGGGCCAGGTGGTCCAGTACGACCGGGCTCCGGAGGCAAAGTCCGCGGCCGGTACCCCGGCAGGGCAGGCCGAGGTGTCCAGGGCGTCCAAGGACGGGACTACGGTCGTTGGTATTGCGCCCAAGCTGACCAGGAGCGCCAGCCTGGAGATTCGGGTCAAGAACATCAGCACCGCTGCGACTCGCGTGCGGAGCATCGCGGCGGGGCTTCAGGCGTTGGTGCTCAGCGAGCAGATCGGAAATGGTGGCCCAGTCGGCCCAGGACCAGTACAAGGCGGCAGAGACACGTTCGGGGACTCAGGGACCCTGACCCTGTCGGTTCCCGCGGACAAGCTCGACACCGCGCTGGACCAGCTCGCCAGGATCGGCACGGTGCTCCAGCGCAACACGTCCGCCCAGGACGTCACATCCCAGTACGTCGATACGCAGAGCCGGCTCAAGACCATGAGCGCCAGTGTCGAGCGGGTCCGCGCACTGCTGGCGGACGCCAAGGACCTGGGTCAGGTCGTGACCCTGGAGAGCGAGATGAGCCGCCGCGAGGCCGACCTCGAGTCGCTGGAGTCGCAGCTGGCAGCACTCAAGAACAGCGTCGAGCGCTCCACGCTGTCCGTCTCACTGAGCACCGAGAGCTCGTACGCGCCGGCGACCGCCAATGGCTTCGTGGACGGTCTTCGCTCCGGATGGGAGGCCTTCACGACATCCGCCCGCGGGCTGTTCACAGCAGTCGGGGCACTGCTGCCGTTCGCGGTGTTCTTGGCTCTGATGGGGCTGCCGCTCTGGACGTGGTGGCGTCGCCGGCACGCGCAGCAGATCGCAGTCGTGCCACCGCCGGCCGTCAGCGTCTAGCGGGCCGACGCCTCGTGAACCAGGTCGACGACCCGGGTCAGCACCTCAGGGTCGGTGGGGGGAAGGACACCATGGCCCAGGTTGAAGATGTGCCCCGGCGCCTGAGCCCCTTCGGCCACGATCGCTCGCACCTCGCGCTCAAGAGCCGACCAGGGTGCGAAGAGCAACGCCGGGTCAAGGTTGCCCTGAACGGCATACCCGTCTCCGAGGCGAGCCCGTGCATCGGTGAGGGAGGTGCGGAAGTCCACGCCCACGACATCGGCCCCGGCGGCTCCCATCGAGGCCAGCAGCTCGCCGGTTCCGGTGCCGAAGTGGATCTTCGGCACGTCAAGGTCGGCCACGGCTGACAAGGCCGTTCGGGAGTGTGGCTGGACGAAGGCCTCGTAGTCCTTGCGCGACAGCACGCCCACCCAGGAGTCGAACAGCTGCACGACCGAAGCCCCGGCCTGCGCCTGGACCCGCAGGAACGCACCGGCAATCTGGGCCAGGCGCCCGCACAGCGCGTTCCACAGCTCCGGGTCGCCGTGCATCATGGCCTTGGTGTGCTCGTGGTTCTTGGACGGCCCGCCCTCGACCAGATAGGACGCGAGGGTGAACGGCGCCCCGGCGAAACCGATCAGCGGCGTGGCACCGAGCTCCTCAAGGACCATCCCTACGGCCTCGGTGATGTAGGGGACGTGCTCGGGGGTCAGCTCCGGGAGACGGTCGAGGTCGGCATGCGAGCGGAAGGGCTCGGCGATCACCGGTCCCACGCCCGAGACGATGTCAAGGTCGACGCCAACTGCGGCCAGGGGCACCACGATGTCGCTGAACAGGATGGCCGCGTCGACCCCGTGCCTGCGCACCGGCTGCATCGTGATCTCGGCGACCAGCTCAGGACTGCGGCAGGAGTCGAGCATGCCGATGCCCTCGCGCACCTTGCGGTACTCCGGTAGCGACCGGCCCGCCTGGCGCATGAACCAGACCGGCGTGTGCGGCACGCTCTGGCG
>JBDTOA010000296.1:0-2789 GCA_039933475.1 Dermatophilaceae bacterium | reverse complement strand
GTCGTGATGGACACCTGCCCGATGATGGAGTTCCCGAAGCTCTGACTGACGGATAACGCTCAGACGCGGGACCGACCATTCGCCGAGTCCGTGAGGGTCATCCCTGCGATAATGAAGACGCGGCGGGCAGGTCGGCCCGCCCTCCGAATCCATGGCGCCGTCCCTGCCGAGAGTGGAGACACAATGAACAGGAGCGGCCTGCAAGTCGTGGCGGGGATGCTCCTTGGCGCTGCCGTCATTGGTTTCGGGCACACGCCATGGTGGGTAGGTGGCTGTGTATCCACCGCGGCCGTGCTGGTCATGTGGCTCATCGACTACTTCATCGGGCGCACGGCGGGTCGGGACGTTGGCGAGTCGGACACGGACCATCCTTCTGGGCCTGATCTCAGGTACGTCCGAAGGCGCTAGCCGCCAAACCTCCGACCAGCCCTAGTCGCGGGGCATCCCGAAACCGGTGGGGTGGGCACGCCGGGCCCGCAGCCGTTCTCCCTTGGCGTGCGCCTCGTCGCGCAGCTTGCCTTGGAACGCAACCATTTTCGCGCGAAGGGCAGTGGATTCCTCGTCCACGCCGCAGCCGAGGATTCGGGCGGCCAGCAGCCCGGCGTTCCTGGCTCCGCCCACCGAGACGGTCGCTACTGGCACACCTCCGGGCATCTGGACGATGGACAGCAACGAGTCCATCCCGTCCAGGTTCGCCAGCGGAACCGGGACGCCGATGACCGGCAGGGGGGTCACGGACGCCAGCATCCCGGGCAGATGAGCCGCACCACCGGCGCCGGCGATGATCACCCGAAGTCCCCTGGTGGCAGCACTCTTGCCGTACTCGAGCATCTCCTCGGGCATCCGGTGTGCCGAGACGACGTCCGCCTCATACGCGATGCCGAAGTCCTCCAGCACCTTGGCGGCCCGCTCCATGACAGGCCAGTCGCTGTCACTGCCCATCACCAGACCGACGACGGGACCCTCGTCACGCCGAGGCGCGGTCGAATCGCTCATCTCGTGATCACTCCTTGCAGATAGTTGCTCGCATGGCTGGCACGTGCCCGAAGGTTCTCGAGGTCGGCGCCGCTGACGTTGACGTGCCCGATCTTGCGACCTGGTCGAACACCCTTGCCGTACATGTGAATCTTCAGTCCCGGGTCGCGCGCCAGCAGGTGACGGTAGGTCCCATAGAGCTCGGGGTACTCACCGCCCAGAACGTTACCCATGACCGTCCATCGCGCCCTCGGTCTGGTGTCCCCGAGCGGCAGGTCGAGAACGGCCCGCAGATGCTGCTCGAACTGGCTGGTCACAGCGCCGTCGATGCTCCAGTGGCCGCTGTTGTGCGGCCGCATCGCCAGCTCGTTGACCATGTATGCCGGGTCGCCGGTCCGCTCGTCAGTGACCTCGAACATCTCCACGGCCATCACCCCGGTAACGCCGAGCTCACCGGCGATCCGCAGCCCGGCCTCGGTGGCGACGGCCGCGAGGTTCGGGTCCAGTCCCGGCGCAGGTGCAAGAACCTGGGTGCAGATGCTGTCGGTCTGAACGGTCTCGACCACGGGCCACGCGCTCGCCTGGCCCGAGGGACTGCGGGCGACCAGAACGGCCAGCTCCCGGATGAAGTCCACCTTCTCCTCAGCCAACAGCCCGTCCACGAGGGCTCCACCGCCGCGGGCAACATCGGCTGCCACCTGGGCGAACCAGTCGGCCACCTCTTCAGGTGCGCCGACGACGCGAACGCCCTTGCCGTCATACCCGCCCCTGGGGACCTTGACGACAACCGGCCAGCCCACGTCGTCGCCGAAGTCCTGCAGCGAAGCCATGTCGGACACCTTGGCCCACCGGGGGCAAGAGACCCCGATCTCGGTCAGCCGCCGGCGCATCGCGAGCTTGTCCTGGGCGAACACGAGAGCGGACGGAGAGGGGTGCAGGACCACACCGTCGGCCTCGAGGGCGGCCAGGACCACGGCCGGCACATGCTCATGGTCGAACGTGACGACGTCGCACTCTCTGGCAAACGCGCGTACCGCCTCAAGGTCGGTGTGGTCGCCCACCGGAGAGGACGGGACGACCAGGGCCGCGGAGGCATCGGCCGACTCTGCCAGAACCGAGAGCGTGATTGACAGTCCGACCGCGGGTGGCTGGCACATCCGCGCGAGCTGACCTCCGCCGATGATGCCCACGACCGGGAACCCTCCTGGTGCGCGCCGCGGGGAAGTCACGAGCCTGAGCCTATCCGGGTGTAACGCCGCCCGGTTCAGCCCCAGCGGCTACCCTCGTGGCGTGCCCACTGATCGCCCAGGTCTTCTTGACCGTGCCCGCGGAGCACTCGACGTGCTGGTGCGCGAGATGCTCAAGTTCGGCGTGGTCGGGGCCGTGGCGTTCGTCATCGACTTCGGGGGCTACAACCTCCTGGTCTACGGCCCGCACCTGCTGGGGATGCTCGGCGAAGGCACCACCCAAGGCGTACTGCATGACAAGCCCCTGACGGCCAAGATCATCTCGGCAGCCGTGGCGACAGTCGTGGCGTGGCTGGGCAACCGGCTGTGGACCTTCCGGCACCGTCGCAAACGGCAAGCCGTCCACGAGTTCGCCCTGTTCGTCTTCTTCAACATCGTGGCGATGGTCATAGGGGTCGTGGCGCTGGGCTTCTCCCGCTACGTCCTCGGCCTGGACTCCCAGCTCGCCGACAACCTCACCAACATCGTCGGCATAGCCATCGGAACCCTGTTCCGCTTCTGGGCCTATCGAAAGTTCGTGTTCGCAGGCGAGGTGGCGCCCGAGCTCGCCGTCAAGCTGTAGCCGGG
>JBDTOA010000295.1:0-2790 GCA_039933475.1 Dermatophilaceae bacterium | reverse complement strand
GGAACACGGTGGCGACCCTGACAACGGCCGTGAAGGGCCCGAACCGGACCTTTTGAGCGAGGTCATCTCCCCCGGACCAGATCCCCTTGAGCCTGGGGGCCGTCGCGGTTACGGCACCGCCGGGCGGCCCCTCAACCGCCAGTCGCCGTTCTACATCGGCTTCGTCGGCGCCCTCGGCGTCCTTGCCGCCTATGGCCTCTACCGGGCGCTGGGGCAGCTGACGCAGGTCATCACCTTGCTGATCGTGGCGTTGTTCCTCACGTTGGCGCTCAACCCCCTGGTCGAGTCGTTGACCCGCCGGGGGGCGCGACGAGGGGTTTCGGTGACCATCGTCTTCATCGGCCTGGTGGGCGTGTTCACCGCTCTCGGATTCGTCGTGGTGCCGCCGGTTGCCGAGCAGGGAGGCCTGCTGGCAGACAACGCACCCCAGTACCTCGACCACCTCATGACCAACCGGTTCGTCCACGACTTCGACAGCCAGTACCACCTGGTCGCGAGGTTCCAGACCGAGTTCCAGAAGCTCATCGCTGACGGAAACTTCATGAGCGGGGTCTTCGGCGGCGTGCTCGGCGCCGGGAAGGCACTGGCCGCGGGTTTCTTCTCGATCCTCACGGTCCTGGTGCTGACGCTGTACTTCCTCTCTTCGCTGCCCAAGGTGAAGCACGCGGCATACGGCATGGTGCCCGCCACACGTCGCGAGCGCGTCATCTCGCTCTCAGAGGAGATCATGCGGCGCGTCGGCGGCTACGCGATCGGGCAGGTGGCGGTCGCAACGATCAACGCGATCTGCAGCTACATCATGATGTCCATCGTCGGTATCCGTTACGCCGCCGTCCTTGCCGTCGCCGTCGGGTTCCTGGGCCTGCTTCCCATGATCGGCGCCTCGCTCGGAGCGGCCCTGGTCGCAACGGTCGCCTTCTTCGACGATCCGAAGAAGGCAGCGATCGCTTTGCTGTACTACGTCGTGTACCAGCAGCTGGAGAACTACGTCGTGGCCCCGAAGATCATGCAGCGCACGATCTCGGTGCCAGGCGGCATCACTGTGGTCGCAGCCCTGATCGGGGGTGCTCTCCTCGGGATCTTGGGGGCCCTGCTCGCGATTCCGGTGGCGGCCGGCCTGCTGCTCATCTACGAAGAAGTTCTGGTGCCCCGCCAGCGTCAGACCTGAGGGTCAGACCGACCCGCCAGCGGCGTCTTCGGTGACCAGCCCGTGCCACGTCGTCGGCAGCGGACCGAAACCCGGTCGCACGGTGGCCACGATCTCGTCGAGGGCGCGGCTCACGTACTTCTCCCCCACCCATAGATGTTTTGCGCCCTCGACGCCGACAACCCTGGCCTGGGGCACTGCGCTGAACCGCGACGCCGCCTCGACCGGTCGCAGGTAGTCGTCGAGCTCAGGGACGAGGGCGACCAGCGGTCGGCCCGACTCGGCCCACCCGCGAAGGTGCTCAGCGCCGCTGAACCTCAGCGCGGGGCTGAGCAGGATGGCGCCCTCCACCGAGGGACTGTTGCCATACATCAGTGCAAGGTCGCTGCCGAAGGACCACCCGAGCAACCACCGGTTCACCAGAGCCGGATCGGTTGCCAGCTCAGCAAACTCGATGGCCGCGGCGACGTCGAGCCGTTCGCCTCTCCCCTGGTCGAACGAGCCCCCCGAGGTGCCGCGCGGCGAGGTTGTGCCCCGGGTGTTGAACCGCAGCACCGCGATGTCGGCCAGCGCCGGCAGACGATAGGACGCCTTCTTCAGGACGTGGCTGTCCATGAAACCGCCGTGGGTGGGCAACGGATGCAGGGTCACCAGCGTGGCAACTGGATCCCGTTCCGCGGGCAGAGCCAGCTCGCCCACCAGAAGGAGACCATCGGCCGTGCGGAGCTCAATGACGCGGCGGCGGGCTGGGAGGATGGTATTGGCTCGAATCGTATGCGTGCCAGTCGTGCTCATCGATAGGAACCTCGCGGCTTGCGTCGACCACGAGCCGTCCAGCAGGAAGTGTGCCAATGCCGACGATCACCCAGACCGCCCATGCCATCAGCCGGCCAGGCAACGACATGAGGTACGCCGGGTGCGACCTCCTGCTGACAGCCGGGGCAGCGGTAGGCCTTGGTCGAGTCGACCCCGGTGACCCGGCGGACGAACCACTCGCCGTCGCTGTGGGACTCACGCCTCTCGGTCCCCCCGATGGCTCTGTTCAGATCGAGCTCGGTGCCCTCGTTGCGTCGGCGATGGGGTCGGGCCATGTGCTGATTGTCGCAGGGCGAGCTGCGAGTGACCCAATGCCCGGCTGTGGAGGTGCCGGAGAGTTCGACTACTTCGCAGGAGCCACCAGATCGGCGAACACGACGATGTTGTCCTCGTAGTGGCCCGACTGGGCGTTGAACGTCCCACCGCAGGTGATCAGCCGCAGCCCGGCGTTCCCGATGTTGCCGTACACCGCCTGGGTGGGGAACTGGGCCTTCGGGAACTCCTGAACGCGGGTCACGCGGAACGTCGGCTTGCTGCCGTCCTTGCGCGTGATGCTGACCCGGTCACCGCGTTTCAGCTTGTACAGGTTGTAGAAGACTCCAGGCCCTTTCCAGTCCACATGACCCGCGATGATCGCCGGGCCCAGCTCGCCGGGGGTCGGTGCCCCCGTGTACCAGCCGGCCGGGAACCCGCTTGGTGGCACCTGCATGGTTCCGTCGGGGTTGAGCCCGAGGTCCATCAGGGCGGAGTCGACACCTATCGACTCAATCTGGACGCGGACCGGCACCGACCTTGCCAGGGCCGCAGGCGGGTTAACCGCCTCGACC
>JBDTOA010000294.1:0-2822 GCA_039933475.1 Dermatophilaceae bacterium | reverse complement strand
TGCCGGTGCCGCTGCTGACCCCGCAGCTGTCGTCGCTCTGGCTTGCCCTGGTCACCGACGTCGACACTCAGACGGCGCGCGCGCTGGTGGACTCGATGGCCAACGAGGTTGTCGTGCGCGACGACTCGATCCGCGCTCTGGTGCCGTTCGATCCGATGGGGTACGACGAAGCGGTCCGCCTGGCCCTGGCCGAACGGGAGCGGGAGGTGCGCCAGAAGTGACGAGCCAGCCCAAGCACGCACGACCCCGTGGCGGGGGCACGACCGTCGCGGGTCTGCTCCCCAGATCGCTCAGACACAAGGTCCCTCGCGACCACCGCGAGACGGATGAGGCGCATGCTCGCCGGCGCCGGATCGTGACAGGAGTCGGCATCACGGGGGCCACCCTTCTCGGGCTGTCCCTGTCCAGCAAGCCCGGATCGCGGCGGTTCTACGTTCTCACCCTTGGTGTCGCGGCGACGTGGGCCGGTGGCGCCCTGGCGTCCGGTCCGCTGCATCTGGGCCAGATCCAGACGCGCGACGAGACGCTGCGGCGTCCCGTCGTGACCCCCGTGCTGACCGGCGTCGGCGCCTTCGGCCTGTTCTACGCAGCTGCGCACGTCAGTCGTCACGTGCCCGTGCTGGACAACGCCGTCGCCCGCGTGCTGCGTTTTGCCGACCGCGGGTCGACCCCACTGGTCGTCCTGACCACCTGCGCCAACGGCGTCGCCGAGGAGCTGTTCTTCCGCGGTGCCCTGTATGCCGCCGTAGGCGGGCGGCACCCGGTGGCCAAGTCGACTGCTGCATACGCCTTGGCCACTGCTTCGACCCGCAACCCCGCACTGGTCCTGGCCAGTGTCGTCATGGGCCTGCTCTTCGGGTTGCAACGTCGGGCCTCAGGGGGCGTCGAGGCGTCCGCGCTGACGCACCTCACGTGGTCGGTGCTGATGCTGCGCTACCTCCCGCCGTTGTTCCGCAGGCCGATCACGCGCCTGGCCCGGTAGGGGCCTGCGGGCGTCCACATCGGATGCCCGGCGCAGGTGGTGGACCCGGCCACCGATCGGGACCTTGATCGGGGTGCATCGTCTATCCTGTCCGGCGCCGCATCATCCGAACGGGTGGGCCCTTCCTCCAGACCGTCAGGCTTGGACAAGATCCAGACCCTGTCCTTACTCCGGACACTACGATTCCTCAGGTATGGCGGCCGATCGGGTTGCCCTTGTGGAAGGGGGCCGGCGATGGGCACGACTGTTCACGAGCGATCTCTGGGGATGGGTTCAAGTCGTCGGGTCCGGGGATTCGCTTCGTGAACACCGGCAATGCGGCCGAGCCTACTGCTCCGGCTCCGGCATTCGGCAGCCAAGACCGCCCCATGCTCGGGGCCCTCGTGCGGCTCGCAGCCCTGATCACGGGTTCTCCAGGAAGCGCCGATCTGATGGAGTCGGCCGCCGAGACAGCCCGGGAGCTGCTGAGTGCCGACTCTCTGTCCATCAGCGTGCGTGAGGACGACGGGACCACCCTGAGGACCTTGATCAACGTGGGGGCGCTTGGCGCTGGTGAGCAACGGTGGCCGGTCCATGAGATCTACCAGGTGGAAGATTTCCCCCAGACCCTCGGGTTCCTTCGCCATGGACGGGTTCACAGAGCCGCGACCCACGTCGACGATCCGCAGGCCGAGCCGGCTGAGGTGGCTCTGCTGCGTTCCCTGGGAAAGGCTTCCAGCCTGAAGACCCCGATCATCCTTGAGGCACGCGTGTGGGGCGAGCTGTGGGCCTCTCGCGGGCCAGCCGCGCCGCCGTTCAGCGAGCGTGACGCTGAGGTGGCACAGGTGATCGTCGGCCTGGTGTCCGCCGGGATCGCCCAGGCAGCCGCCTGGCAAGCCATGAAACAACTCGCTTCAACGGACCCACTGACCGGACTGGCCAACCGGCGGTCGTTGGACGAACACTTGCGCCGCTGGTTGGCTCGCACTCGGGCCACCGGGCAGCTTCTCACGGTGGTCGTCGGCGACGTCAACGGACTCAAGCGCGTCAACGACTCGGCTGGGCACGCCGCTGGTGACGACGCCCTGCTCCGCGTAGCTGCGGCTGCCACCCAGGCCATCTGCAAGGTCCCCGACGCGTTGGCCGCCCGTTTCGGGGGCGACGAGTTCGCCCTGGTCCTACCGGGGCTGAACCATGCACAGGCGGAAGTCGTCGCCACCGAGTGGTGCCGTGCCTCCGTGGACCCGAGTTTCGGCACCAGTCTCGCCTGCGGCCTGGCGTCGACCGCTGAAGCGCGCCTGACCGAAGAGCGGCACCTGGTACGCGCCGCCGACGAAGCGCAGGTACAAGCCAAGCGCACCGGCAGCACGATTCCCGTCTGGTGGCGATCCAGCCATCTGAGCCCTTGACGAATCCGCCAGGATCGTGTCAGCCCACAGGTCGAGCCAGGATCAGCTCGAGTTCGGCCGCAGGGTCGAGGGTGAGCTCGCCCGCGGATCGGGCGATGGCCGTGTTCGGCCGCGCAACCGAACCGTGTTACTGGTTCAGCTCGCCAGAGCCGCCAGCGCGACAGCGCCTTGTGTCCGCTCTTGATCGTGCCCGCGCCTGGGCACGATGACCTACCCGACCGGACTTGACTCCGAGGAAGCGTCGTTCGTTGCCGCCCAGTTCGGTGTCGCCCTCGAGCAGGTGCGCCGCGACTACCTGATCTCGCTGGTCCTGGTGGCGGTGCAGGCCCATACCGATGACGTGATCTTCTTCGGCGGTACCGCACTCGCACGCACCTTCCTCACAGGTGGACGCCTCAGTGAGGACATCGACCTGATGGCCGTCACCGACCGCTCCGCCACGGCGCGCGCGA
>JBDTOA010000293.1:0-2824 GCA_039933475.1 Dermatophilaceae bacterium | reverse complement strand
GCGAGGACTGCGATCAGCCAGGTGGCGGTGATGGCCAGCCCGGTGGCGAGCTCGATCCCCATGCTGAGCCCGATGGCTCTTAGCGCATGTTTGGTGGACGTCCAGGCGGCGGCGTGGCCACCCAGCCTGACCCGCTCAGCCAGATAGATGCCGAGCACAAAGCCAAGAAAGGCGCCGACCACGGGAAGGACGAAGAAGCCCACGACCGCCAGCACGGCTCCGGCGACCGTTGACGAGGTTCTGACTCCTGCTGTGCGCAGGCGCCGACCAGGTACGACGTACTCCAGCACCAGACCGCACACGGCCAGAGTGGTGGCAATCCCCAGGACCACCCATCCAGCCAGAGTTCCTGACTGGGAGGCCCAGAGCAGCACGCCTGCCCAGACCAGCAGCAGACCCGGAAGCACGGGCACGGCAATGCCGACGAGGCCGACCACCATGATCAAGCCCACCACAACAGTGAGGCCGTCCATCGTCGGTCAGCCGCGTGACTCAGTCGGCTGCGTGATTCAGCGGGTGCTAGACGGCGGCCGAGGTGGACGTCTCCAGCAGGCGATCGGTCTCGTCCTGGATGTTGGTCGTCAGGTCGTGGAGCTTGGGCAGGTGCTCGCGGCCGTGGTGCGCACAGAACAGCAGTTCGCCGCCTGAAGTGAGGCTAGCGCGTACGTAGGCCTGGGCGCCACAGCGGTCGCAGCGGTCGACCGCTGTCAAAGTCGGTGCCAGTGCAGTTGTCACGTCAGCCTTCCATTTCGTCGTTGTTGCGCTCCGTTGCCCGTTCGATGGGCCCGGTTGCCGGTTGTCGCGATCTTGGCGGTATCCCTTTCGGTGATACTTGGACGCTTACCGGTTGGTAAACGTTGCGGCAGTCCCGTTCGCCGTGTCTAACAGTCAAGCACGACGATTGCTTCCCGAGGTCCATTCCGACCGGGATGTGGACAATGTCATCCAGCTGTGCGCACTTCGTCATGCTGCGTTTCGCTCTCCGCGCAATCCGGGCGGGCCCGGGCCACCGTGTGCCTGCCGTCGGACGTCAGCCTTGGGAGATAACCTGCCAGAGAGTTTCCGAGGTCGGCCCCTGGCCGGCCTTCCGTTGCACCGAAGGGACGTCCGTGGCCACCGCCACCCGCACGAGCAAGATCGCCGATGGCGGGCGCGCTCACGACTCCGGCTCATCCAGCACGGGCGCCTCGCAGTACATGGCCCGCCACCTGCAGGTCCTGGAGGGTCTCGAGGCGGTTCGCAAGCGGCCGGGCATGTACATCGGGTCGACCGACTCGCGCGGACTCATGCACTGCGTGTGGGAGATCATCGACAACTCGGTCGACGAGGCCCTGGCCGGAGCCTGTGACCGCATCGACGTTGTCCTCATGGGCGACGGATCGGTCGAGGTCCGCGACAACGGGCGTGGCATTCCTGTCGACCTGGAGCCGCGTACCGGCCTGACCGGGGTCGAGGTGGTTTTCACCAAGCTGCACGCCGGCGGCAAGTTCGGCGGTGGCTCCTACACGGCGTCCGGGGGTCTTCACGGCGTCGGCGCCTCGGTCGTCAACGCGCTCTCAGCCCGGCTGGATGTCGAGGTCGACCGGGGCATGAAGACCTACGCGATGAGCTTCCGGCGCGGTGAGCCCGGTGTCTTCGACGACCACTTGGATGCCAGGGGGCACGTCACCAAGTCGCCCGACGCGAGCTTCACCCCATACGTCGACAACAGCGAGCTGCGGATCATCGGCAAGGCGGCCCGCGGGCGGACCGGCAGCAGGGTCCGCTACTGGGCCGATCAGCAGATCTTCATCAGCGACGCGGCCTTCATCTACGACGACCTCGTATCGCGAGCCCGCCAGACGTCGTACCTCATCCCTGGGCTGACGCTGGTGATCCGCGACGAGCGGGGCGTGCCTGGCACACCGGGTGAGGACGGTCCCCATGAGGAGACCTTCCTGCACCATGGAGGCATCAGCGAGTTCGCCGAGTTCCTGGCCATCGACCCGGCGCTGACCGAGGTATGGCGTGTCCAGGGGTCCGGGACGTTCCACGAGAACGTGCCCGTGCTGGACGAGCGCGGGCATATGACCCCCACGGATGTCGAGCGCGAGTGTGGCGTCGACATCGCCCTGCGGTGGGGCACCGGGTACGAGACCAAGGTGGTCTCGTTCGTCAACATCATCGCCACGCACAAGGGTGGCACCCACATGACGGGTTTCGAGCAGTCGCTGCTCAAGGTGTTCCGCAGGCAGCTGGAGGTCAACGGACGCCGACTCAAGGTCGGGTCGGACAAGGTCGACAAGGACGACATCCTCGCGGGTCTGACTGCCGTCGTGACCGTTCGCCTGGCTGAGCCTCAGTTCGAGGGCCAGACCAAGGAGGTGCTGGGCACCTCGGCGGTGCGCAACATCGTGGCGCACGTCATCGAGAAGGAGCTGACCGCGAAGCTGATCTCGACCAAGCGAGGGGAGAAGGCCCAGGCGGCGCTCCTGCTGGAGAAGGTTGTCGCCGAGATGAAGTCGCGGATCAGCGCGCGACTGCACAAGGAGACGCAGCGGCGAAAGAACGCCCTCGAGACCTCCTCACTTCCCGCAAAGCTGGCCGACTGCCGCAGCAGTGACGTCGGGCACACCGAGCTTTTCATCGTCGAGGGTGACAGCGCACTCGGCACGGCCAAGCTCGCCCGATCCTCGGACCACCAGGCTCTCTTGCCCATCCGCGGCAAGATCCTCAACGTCCAGAAGGCGTCCGTCACGGACATGCTCAAGAACGCCGAGTGCGCGGCAATCCTGCAGGTCATCGGAGCAGGCTCAGGGCGGTCCTTCGACCTCGAGTCGGCGCG
>JBDTOA010000292.1:0-2824 GCA_039933475.1 Dermatophilaceae bacterium | reverse complement strand
GGTCGCACCGTCCCTAGGTTTGACTGGCGGGCCCCCGATCTCAGGGGCGTGGATGTCGTTGGCGACGTTGTTCAGCACGGCGACGAGGGGAACAGCGATGAAAGCGCCGAAAATGCCACCCAAGATCGTGCCCGCGGTGACCGCCATCAGGATGCCGAGCGGGTGGATCCGGACGGCCTTGCCGAGGATGTAGGGGTTGAGCAGGTTGCCCTCAAGCTGGACCGTGAGAAAGAGCGCGGCAGCCATGACCACGGCAACCAACAGGCTCTTGGTCACCAATGCCACCAGGACAACCACGACTCCCGCCACGAGCATGCCGATCAGGGGGATCAACGAGCCCAGGAACAGCAGCACGCCCAACGGCACCACGAGCGGCATGCCGGCGACGATCATGATGACGACCATCGTCAGCGCGTTGATCACCGCCAACAGCACGGTGCTGCGCATGTACGCGGTGAGCGTCCGCCAGGCAACGACCCCGGCGTGGGCCACTTTCGGCTGAGCCTCCCCCGGGAAGAGCCGCACCACCCATCGCCAGATTCCTCCGTCGTCGGTCAACAGGAACAACGTGGCGAAGAGGCAGAAGACGGCACCGCTGACGACGATCAACGCACTGTTGGCGGTGGCGAAGACGCCTTGAGCGAGGCTGGCCCGGTTCTCGGTAATGGTCTTGGTCAGATCATCGATCAGCTGCTGTACCTGGTGCTCTGACATCTTCGGCGGCCCTGTGACCAGCCAGTTGCGGATCGTCGCCACGGCATCCAGCAGCTGTCCCCCAAGCTCCGCGGAGTTCGCCGAGACCTGCTGAACCACGAACCAGGCGGCGCCGACCATCGACGAAGTACCCAGCACAAACACCAGGAGGGCAGCCGGGATCCGGGGAAACCGGTAGCGCATCAGCAGCGCGACGCCCGGCTGCAGGAGCGCGCAGATCATCACCGCGACGATGACAGTGATGGTGACCAGGCTGACCGAGTTGAGCAGGTTCAGCAGCACCACAAGTGCCGCCACCACGAGCAGGAAGCGCAGCGCCCAAGCGGCGGCCACCTGAAAGCCCCAGCTGACAGTGTCAGTCGCATGTTCGTGCAGTGGGCTCATGCAGGTCAGCCTTTGGTTCGGGGATTCGGGGATTCGGGGGTTCGTGCTGCGATGCGGAGTCGACGTGCGGACAATCTACCCAAGACGAGACCAGAAAGCGGCTAACGCGACGAAGTCGCAGCTGAGGAGATGGTCTCGCGAGGGCGGCCGTTTTGCGACCCAATGACCTGAGCCGTCGATCGGCTTGCCGCCTTGGTGAGTGTGAGCATCCGAGACCGCAACCAGACGAGCAGACGCCGCAGCGACCGCTACCTTGCGGAAGCCGCCGAGGTGAGCGCGTCCAGCTCGTCGCGCAGGTAGCCCGCCATCACGTCGAGGTCCGGCACAAGGTCGCGGCAGGCGATCAGCCCGAAGTACAACGTGTCCCGGTAGCTCATCACCGTGATGTTCAGCCCCTGGCCGTCGACCAGGGCGGAGACGGGGTAGTACGCCAAGAGCTCCGCGCCGGCGAGGTACAGCGAGCCCCTTGGGCCGGGCACGTTGGAGACGATGAGGTTGAAGGGACTCACCCGTTCGAGCAGCCGGAGCCTGGCGGAAAGTCGCCAGGCCTGGTTGGCCAGCGCGGGCAGGAAGAACTGGCCGAAGTCGGCGAGCATGTTTGCCGGGATGGCGCCGTGCTGGTCCTTGGCCGCCCTCATCGCCTCATGCATGGCACCCAGCCGATCGACCGGGTCTGAAAGGTTGGTCGGCAGCGCAGCCAACATCATCGACATCCGGTTGCCGAAGGTCCCCTTCTGGTCCTGAGTACGAACCGACACCGGAACGGCCGCCACCAAGGGTGCAGCAGGCAGAGCCTCGTGGAGCTCCAGCCATCTGCGCAGCACCCCCGCGCACAACGTCATGACCACATCGTTGACCGTCACTCCGTCCGCCTGGTGGCCCTTGCGTAGCTGCTTGACCTCGGTGAGCGACAGCTCGGCGAAGGCCCATTTCCGGTGCTGGGACAGCGGCGCGTTGAAGGGTGTGGCCGGGGCCCGCAACCCTGTCTGGGACAACAGATCTGTGCTGTCCCTGTTAGCCAGACGTTGAGCCAACGGGGGGGCAATGGCGTTGGCAATAACCGGGATCGAACGCGCCAGGTTTGTGGCAACACGTGCCGCCCGTATCGGCTGCCGGACCAGCGTGACCGCGCTGCGGGCAAGCAGCCAGGTGGGATCGGGCGCTCGCTCACCCTCGAAGACCTGGACCTGCGGCAGCTCGCGACCCTCTGGAGAGCTGTCCAGCAGGGCGCTGAGGATGTCGCCACCCGAGATGCCGTCGATCGCAGCGTGGTGGATCTTGGAGTAGACCGCCGAACGGTCGCCGCTGAGCCCGGTGATGAGATAGAGCTCCCACAACGGGCGTGCGCGATCCAGCGCACGAGCATGCAGCCTGGCCACCTGTTCGCCCAGCTGGATGTCGTTGCCGGGGGCGGGCAACGCGAGCTCCCGGACGTGGAGAGCGATGTCGAAGTCCGGATCCTCGATCCAGTACGGGTGGTCGAGCCCGAACGGCACGGTGACCAGCCGGCGGCGGAAGAGCGGCACCAGCGAGAGACGCGAACCGATGACGCGGGTGAGGTGCTCGAGAGTGAGCGCTGGTTTGGCGCCATCCTCAACCAGCACGTCAATGATGCAGACGCTACCGACGTGTCCGAACACCGAGCGGGTCTCCATCGCAAGAAAGGCCCCATCCAGCCCACTCATCTGCTCCACGGTCACTCCCCTGTCGGTGTCTTCGTCGGTGT
>JBDTOA010000291.1:0-2839 GCA_039933475.1 Dermatophilaceae bacterium | reverse complement strand
TCGGCGCTGGGGTCGTCCACTCCCTCGGGAAGAACACGCAGGCCGTAGCGCATGGCGTCAAACTTGGCCAGGTTGGAAGACGCCTCAGCGGGCAGAATCAGGTAGTAGGCAGCCAGCGCGTACTCGAAGCTGGGGCAGGACACCTCGACCACCTCGGCGCCGGCGTCGACGAGCAGCTGCACGGACTCCTCGAACCTGGCCAGAACTCCGGGCTGGTAGCCCTCGCCGCCGAGCTCCTTGACGACACCGATCCGCACGCCCTTCACGTCGGCTCGACGTGCCGCCTCGATGACCGGTGGCACCGGCGCGTTGATGGAGGTGGAGTCCATCCGGTCATAGCCGCCGATGACCGAGTGCAGCAACGCGGCGTCCAGCACCGATCGGGTCACCGGGCCGGCCTGGTCGAGGCTGCTGGCGAGGGCGATCAGCCCGTAGCGCGATACGCCGCCGTAGGTCGGCTTGGTCCCGACCGTGCCCGTTACCGCGGCAGGCTGACGGATCGAGCCGCCGGTGTCCGTGCCGATCGCCAGCGGCGCCTGGTAGGAGGCGACTGCTGCCGCCGAACCCCCACCCGAACCCCCCGGGATCCGTTCCAGGTCCCACGGGTTGTGCGACGGACCGAAGGCCGAGTGCTCGGTGGAGGAGCCCATCGCGAACTCGTCCATGTTGGTCTTGCCAAGGATCGGCAGGCCCGCGGCCTTGAGCTTGGTCACGATCGTGGCGTCATAAGGGGGGATCCATCCCTCGAGGATCCGGGAGCCGGCCGTCGTGGTCAGACCCTTGGTAGCGACGATGTCCTTGACTGCGATCGGCACCCCGGCCAGGACATGGAGGTCCTCACCAGCGGCTCGGCGTCTGTCGACATCGCGTGCGGTCGCGAGCGCGCCCTCAGCGTCCACCTTCAGGAACGCCTTGACCGAGCCGTCGACGGCAGTGATGCGGTCGAGATGCGCCTGGGTCGCCTCGACTGCACTGATCTCCTTGCGGGACAGGCGATCCGCAAGCTCGGCGGCGCTGACGCGGGTGATGTCGGAAGTCACAGGTGAACCTTTGGCTCGGGGTACATGGGGCTCGAAGGGGAAAAGGGGCAATTGGGGGGCCAACAGAGACGTATCAGTCCTCGTCCAGGATCCGCGGGACGGAGAAGCGCTGCTGGTCGACGGCAGGCGCAGCTGCCAGCGCCTCCTCGGCGGTCAGGCCGGGGCGTACGACGTCCGGCCTGGTCACGTTGGTCAGTGGCAGCGGGTGCGACATCGGAGGAACCTCCTCGGTAGCAACCTCGCTCACGCGCGCGACGGACTCAAGGATGACGGCCAGCTCGCCGGACATCTTGTCCAGCTCGGCGTTGCTGAGGTCGATGCGTGCGAGCATGGCGAGATGGGCGACATCGTCGCGGGAGATTGCGGACATGCCCTGAAGTCTATGGGGCCCGGCCGGATGGGGTCTCAGGTGCCAAGAAGCCGGGGGGCAGGTGGCAAGGCGTGCTCAGCGGCGTCGGCGGGGTCGTCCAGCTGACCAGCCAGCTCGCCGGCCCAGCTGAGCAGCCCGAGAATGTCGATGCCGTAGGGCCTGCCCTCGGCGTAGCCCGAGATTCGGCCGGCCCCACGTCGCAGGAGCCTCGCGGCCCCGACGTTGTTGCCACGAAGCGCGTGGGTCAGGCCGACGGCAAGCTGGGCCAGTCCTTGCCAGAGGTCGCGCTCGTCCGCCGGAGCTGCCTTCCAGGTGGCTTCCAGAACCTCGTGGGCGTGGAAAGGACGGCCTTCGTCCAGCAGCCGCTGAGCTTCGAGAAGGCACTCGTCAGGTGGGAGAACAAGCTCGTCGGGCACTCCCGCAGCTCCGGAGGCCCCACGCGGGAGGGGTCGGCCAAGCGCATCACGCGGGCGGGCATTGTGCGGGCGACCAGTCTGGTCGCGTTCCCGGTCGAGACTCATGGTGTCGCGACGTCGCCAGCGGCAACGGTGGGGGCTCCGCCGTCAAGGAGCCCGATGAAACCGGCCTCGTCAAGGATCTTCAGTCCGAGCTGTTGTGCCTTCTCGGCCTTCGAGCCGGCGTTCTCACCGACCACCACGTAGTCGGTCTTCTTCGACACGGTCCCGGCGGCCTTCCCGCCACGGGACACGATGGCTTCCTTGATCTCGTCGCGCGAGAAGCCCTCGAGCGAGCCGGTGACCACGATGGTCAGACCGGCCAGGGTCCTCGGCCTGGACTCATCAACCTCATCGAGCATCCGCACCCCGGCCTTCTTCCACTTGTCGACGATTGTCACGTGCCAGGCGTAACGGTCCACGTCGAACCACTCCTGGACCGCCTCGGCGATCACCGGGCCGACGCCCTCGACCCCTGCAAGCTCTTCCAGGGATGCGGTCCGGATCAGCTCCATCGAGGCGAAGTGGCCGGCCAGCGCCCGGGCCGCGGTTGGGCCGACGTGACGGATCGAGAGGGCCACGAGCACCCGCCACAAGGGCCGCTCCTTTGCTGCCGCCAGGTTGGCGATGAGCTTGGCGCCGTTCGCCGAGAGCACCCGGCCGTCGAGGACCGCGTCCTGCGGATCGGACTTCTTGGCAGCGCGGGTGTAGAGCGGCACGGTGATGAGCCGAGCCACCGAAGCCCTGGTGTCGCCGTCAGGCCCGGGCGCCAGGTCGAACAGGTCGCCCTCGTCCTCGAGCACCTTGGCCTCGAGCAGCGCGATGGCCCCCTCCCAGCCCAGCGCCTCGATGTCGAAGGCACCGCGGGACGCAAGAGCGAACAGGCGCTCGCGCAGCTGGGCCGGGCAGTAGCGGGAGTTGGGGCAGCGAATGTCCTTGTCGCCCTCCTTCTCCGTCGCCAGCTCGGTGCCACA
>JBDTOA010000290.1:0-2849 GCA_039933475.1 Dermatophilaceae bacterium | reverse complement strand
GTGTTACTTGACGAATAACGTGCTGTTACTGAATACTCGTTCCACGGTCATGAGCGCCAGCGCGTAGCCCCGGCTTGCTGGACGGCAACCCTCCTTCCGCGATGGGGTGCCCCGGGTGACGACCTGGCCCGGGTCGACCGACCCGGGCAAGCGCGGGGCGCCAGGCCCCGTCGGACATCTTCGGAGGACCTCGGCAGTGGAGACAAACTCTGTGGCAGGTGCGCTGAAATCTCTTGTTTCCGAGCCCGCCTTCGGGCTCGCGGCGCGCACCGCCTTCATCGTCATCCTGCTTGCAACCACGAGCGGGGCCTGGTGGGTCGCCCGTCGCAGAGCTTCCCGCTTTCGACCCCCGCCACACCAGCTGCTGCACGTCCGAGCTGCGGCCCAGGAACCGACGCTGACCAGCGCCGACCTCTCCCACGAGCTCGGCGCACGCGGGACCTTCGTGCAGTTCTCCTCCGCTACCTGCGCGACCTGCCCGCAGGTCCGGCGAAGCCTCGCTGAGATCGCCGACTCCGAGCCCGGGGTCGAACATGTCGACCTCGCCGCCGAGGACCACATGGACCTGGTGCGCCGGTTCTCGATCTACCGCACACCTACCGTGCTCCTGCTCGATTCCGACGGCGCGATCCACTCACGCGCCTCAGGCCCCCTCACCCCGACCCGGGCTCTTGCCGCTCTGAACCAGCTTCCGGTGCTGGGTCAACTTTCGGCCCTGATCCACATCTCGCAGCAAACACCCCGGAGCATCAATGTCTGACTCCCCCAGCACCCCCAACGCCAACGCCAGGTCTGCGGAAACGACCACACGCGCCCCGGCCGGTATCGACCCCCGCGGCCCCCGGTTCGGGGCCGCGATCACCTCCGGGTTGCTCGCCATCACCCTGCTGCTGAGCACCGGGCCGGCAGCCACCACGCTGCTGGCCCTGGTCGCACTTCTGTTCGCCATCGGTGTTACCCGCGGGGTCCAGGGCACACCGCAAGGCCTTGCCTTCCGGGCCTGGGTCCGCCCCCGGCTCGCGCCACCATCAGATCTCGAGGACCCCCGACCCCCACGCTTCGCCCAGCTCATCGGTCTCCTGGTCGTCGCGGTCGGGCTGTTCGTCACCGCGCTCGGTGTCCCAGCGGGCGTGCCGGTCGCCGCGGCGGTCGCGCTCGTAGCGGCCTTCCTCAACGCCGCGTTCGGTCTTTGCCTTGGCTGCGAGCTGTACCTCATCCTGCGCCGCTGGACCCCACAACACTGAGCCGGGCGGGGCGGCGCCACAGAACAGCGTCATTGTCGCGACGGCGGTACGGTGTCGGTGACGGAACCCCACCAAACGGGACTCTTTCTTGCGTCCTTGGGGGAATGCCCGGTCGCCGCTGACGGGTTTCGCAGGCACACATGTACTGACCGTGTCCCTAACCTCTAGTCAGCAGGGTCGTGTCAGTGCACCGTCCGTGAAGCCAACCAGGAGAGCAGGCATCATGCCCAGATCTTGTGTGAACAGCTGCCCGGTCTGGGTCCGGATCGACCGACGACTCAAGCGCCCGACCGGGTATGGGGTCTGAAGTGACGGCGACGGCTCCATCGCGGCGACTGCGTGCGGCATCCAGCCAGCGGGTGGAGTTCCCGGGCGCACTGGGCGACGTGCTCGCGGGGAGGCTGGACCTGCCCGAAGGCCGGCCCACGGCGTACGCCCTCTTCGCACACTGCTTCACCTGCAGCAAGGACGGACACGCGGCCGCCCGCATCTCGGCCGCTTTGACCACCCGCGGCGTGGCGGTGCTGCGCTTCGACTTCACCGGGCTGGGCCAGTCTGGTGGGGACTTCGCCAACTCCAACTTCTCCTCCAATATCGCTGACCTGCTCGCCGCGGCGAACTGGCTGCGCAGCCAGGGAAACGCCCCATCAATACTGATCGGTCATTCTCTGGGCGGCGCCGCGGTCTTGGCGGCCGCCGGAGATGTTGACGAGGTCGTGGCCGTGGCCACCATCGGAGCACCATGCAGCCCTGAGCACGTCTCCCACCTGATCGTCGAGGCTGAGCCTGGGCTCACGTCGAACGGACAGACAAGGGTGAACATCGGCGGGCGTGTCTTCTCCATCAAGGCAGACTTCCTGGAAGACATCGCCGCACATCCCCAGGCTCAGCGCATCGCAGCGCTGGGGCGTCCCCTGCTGGTCCTGCACTCCCCGCAGGACCAGATCGTCGGCGTGGACAACGCCCGGGCCATCTTCGACGCCGCTCGCCATCCGAAGTCCTTCGTCGCCCTTGACGGCGCCGACCATCTGCTGACACAGCAAGCCGACGCGACGTTTGTGGCGTCCCTCATCGCAACCTGGGTTCGTCGGTACCTACCCGAAGCACCGTTGACACTGGACGTTCCCTCCTCCCGGCCAGAAGCTTCCCCATCTCCGGTTCCGGCAGTCTCCGGCGTCGTCGTCGCCGAGACGGACCGGGGTCGCTATATTCACACGGTCCGCGCGAGTGGGCACACCTGGACCGTCGACGAGCCCGAGAGCTCCGGTGGGCAGGACGCCGGACCGACGCCTTACGACATGCTGCTGTCGGGGCTGGGTGCGTGCACGTCGATGACGATGCGCATGTATGCCGACCGCAAGGGTTGGGACATGGGCCCCACCACCGTTCGGTTGCAGCACAGTCGAATCCACGCGCGGGACTGCGATACGTGTGAAACCACCAACGGACGCCTGGACCACATCGAGCGGGAGATTACTCTCGACGACTCACTGAGCGCGGAGCAACGAGCCGCACTGCTGGCCATCGCCGACAAGTGCCCGGTGCACAGGACACTCACCACTGAGGTCAGCATCTCTACCGTCCTGGCCGACCCGGTCCTGAACG
>JBDTOA010000289.1:0-2853 GCA_039933475.1 Dermatophilaceae bacterium | reverse complement strand
CCCGACCACCCGCCATACCCGGGACGTCTTCGGACACCTGCCGGCAGACGCCCCGATCAGTCAGTCGAGCTGGGGGAACCAGATCGCAGTCTCACGCTGTGAGGACGCTGCGGAGTCCGATCCGTGCACGATGTTCTGCTGAACTGCCTGTCCCCAGTCGCGGCCGAGGTCGCCGCGGATCGTGCCCGGCAGCGCAGCCGTGGGGTCGGTGGCGCCGGCAAGGGCGCGAAATCCCTCGATGCAGCGCTCGCCCTCGATGACCACGGCCATCACCTGGCCCCCTGACATGAACTCGAGCAGCGGCTCGTAGAACGGCTTTCCCACATGCTCGGCGTAGTGCTTGGCCAGTCGCTCACGGTCCGGGGTGAAGATCGAAAGGGCCACCAGGGTGTAACCCTTGGCCTCGATCCGGCGCAGGACCTCGCCGCAGAGCCCACGTCTGAAGCCATCGGGCTTGACCAGGACCAGGGAGCGTTCCGTCTGTGTAGTCACAATGCGAAACCCTATCCGTCCAGCGGGGGCGACTCCGTTCCGGAAGCTTCCTGCGCCGCGTACCACGCCGCGTCCACCGCTTTGACGTGATCATCCATCCCGGACCCCTGGATCAGCGCGGTCAGCCAGAGCGCGCCGAACAAGACCCCTACCAGCAGCATGGCGGGCACGACCAGCGCCGAGGCAAGTGTGGCGACCTGAAGGGCCCAGCCCAGGGTGATACCCCAAGGCAGACGTAGGAGCCCGGCGTCGAGGATGCACAGAACAGCCAGAACCGTGCCAACAACCAGGAAGGTGCCGGAGCTGTCAGCACCCTTGGCCGAGGCCAGGCCCCGGGCGACCAGCGCACCAAAGAAGACGGCCAGACCCTGAGCGCCGATGACGGTGGCGGCCAGTCGCCGGGTGAACTTGCCCGGAGTGCCGTACAGGGCAGGTGCCCTCATCCGCTCGTCACGCCCAGGAGCATGCGCACCTCGGCGGCGGTCGTGATCGAACCAGTCGCCAGCACTCCCCCGCCGGCCCCGCCCTCGTCGGCCATCCCAGCAGCGTGGTCGAGTGCGTCGGGCAGGTCGTCGATGACCGTCACCCGGTCCTCACCATAGATCTCGGCGGCCAGGCGGCCCAGGCGTTCGGGACTCATGGCGCGGGGGGACGAGCTGCGGGACACGACCACCGCATTCAGCACGGGCTCGAGGAGCTCGAGCATCGTCGTCGCGTCCTTGTCCTCCAGAATCGCTATGACGCCAATGATCCTGGTGAAGTTGAATGAGTCCTCCAGGGCCGTTCTGAGCGCAAGCATCCCGGCAGGGTTGTGCGCCGAGTCCACCAGGATGGTGGGCGAACGGCGTACGACCTCCAGTCGTCCCGGTGAAGAAACGGCAGCGAGGCCGGCACGGACCACGTCGACGTCGAGCCGATGTTCTCCACCGCCCACGAAGGCCTCGACGGCCGCCAGCGCCACAGCCGCGTTCTGCCCCTGGTGGGGCCCGTGCAGCGGAAGGAAGATGTCGTCATAGTCCCCGCCCAGACCTCGTATCGCGAGTCGCTGGCCTCCGACCCCGACCTCACGGCGCAGGATGCCGAACTCGTTGCTCTCAAACACAATAGTTGCCTCAACGTCCCGGGCACGCTCGACAAGGATGGCGGCGACCTCAGGTTCCTGCAGGCTGCTGACCACCACGGAACCAGCCTTGATGATGCCGCTCTTCTCAGTGGCGATGTGCTCAACTGATGGGCCCAGGAACCGCTCGTGGTCAAGCGCAATCGGTGTCACCACCGCGACCTTGGCATCGAGCACGTTAGTGGCATCCCAGGAGCCACCCATGCCCACCTCGACAATGGCGACGTCGACGGGGGCGTCGGCGAAGGCGGCGTAGGCCATCGCGACCAGAACCTCGAAGTAGGTCATCTGCGGCGCGCCTTCAGCGGCTGAGCGGGCGTCGACCATCTCGATGAAAGGCAGAACGTCCTCGTAGGAGGCGATGAACCTCTCGGCATCGATGGGACTGCCGTTCAACGCGATCCGTTCGCGGATGTTGTGAAGATGTGGTGACGTGAACCGACCCGTCGACAGGCCCAGCTCCCGCAGCATCGACTCGATCATCCGGGTGGTCGACGTCTTGCCGTTGGTGCCGGTGATGTGGATCGCAGGGAAGGCGTGCTGCGGGTCACCCAACAGCTCCATCACAGCGGCGACGCGATCCAGCGAGGGCTCGAGGTCATGCTCCGGCGCCCGCATCAGGATGGACTGTTCGACCTCGCGCATCCGCTTGCGGATCGCCAGCTTCTGCTCGGCATCACGTTGTGCTGGGCTCGCCATCAGATCCTCTTCACCAGGATGCGGATCGGCTGGTTGTCGCCGACAACGGCGTCCACACCTTGCCCTTCGGGGATGGCGTGGGCCGATCCCGAGGAACCGAACTGCATCGACAAGGTCTCGAGCATGATGAGCTCCTGATGGGCCACCGTGGCCGCCCAGACATCGTCGTCGCCGCTCACCGTGAGGCTGATCCGGTCGCTGATGTCCAGCTTCGCGTCACGCCGTGCCTGTTGTACGGCCCGGATGACGTCCCTGGCCAACCCCTCAGCGGCCAGCTCCGGCGTAACCGTTGTGTCTAGAACCACGAAGCCGTCGCGGGGCAACATCGCGGTGACCCTTGAGGTCTCCTGCGAGTCGGGCGAGGCGACCGGATCTGTCCCCCTCCTATCCGCGGCACCATCAGGACTTTGCGCCACAACGGTTTCGAGGGAGTACTCCCCCTCCAGGAGGCCCAGCCCGCCGGCGATGACAGCGCCGTCCTCGGACATCGACCAGTCGCCCGTCTTGCTGCCCTTGATGGCCCGCTGGACGTCCTTGCCCAG
>JBDTOA010000288.1:0-2871 GCA_039933475.1 Dermatophilaceae bacterium | reverse complement strand
CAGCGATGGTCCTAGGACCAGAATCCTCGCACGACGTGTCACGCGCGCATAGTGTCGTAGAGTTCACGGGTCGGGGGTCGGTCTGATGTCCCACCTGTTGGAGGTGTTCGGGGTTGTTCTACTGGGTGCTCAAGACGCTCATTCTCGGACCGATCCTGCGGGTGCTGTTCCGTCCATGGGTCGAGGGCCTGGAGAACGTCCCCGCCGAGGGCGCAGCCATCTTCGCCAGCAACCACCTGTCCTTCTCGGACTCCATCTTCCTGCCACTGGTGGTTCCGCGTCGGGTCACCTTCCTTGCCAAGTCCGACTACTTCACCGGACGTGGCGTCAAGGGTCGCGCGACGGCAGCCTTCTTCAGGGGCGCCGGACAGCTGCCCGTCGACCGTTCCGGGGGGATGGCCGGTGAGGCGGCGTTGAGGAGCGGCATGAAGGTCCTGCGCCGTGGGGAGATGCTCGGCATCTACCCCGAAGGCACCCGCTCGCCCGACGGCCGGCTGTATCGCGGCCGCACCGGCGTCGCCAGGCTGGCGCTGGAGGCCGGTTGCCCCGTTTTGCCGGTCGCCATGATCGGCACCGACAAGGCGCAGCCAGCCGGCAAGAGGGTTCCCAAGATCATGCGCATCGGCGTACGCATCGGGAAGCCGCTGGACTTCTCGCGCTACGAAGGCATGGAGGAGAACCGGTTCGTCCTGCGTTCGGCCACCGACGAGATCATGTACGAGCTGATGCTTCTGTCGCGTCAGGAGTACGTCGACATGTATGCCACGTCCATGAAGAACCGTCTGCTCGCGGCAGCCATGGCCAAGGCAAGGGAGCTGCAGCACGCCGCAGACAGGTTCGACAAGTTCGACCGGGGGCTCAAGGGTGATGGGGCAACCCTCGAGAGCGACGACGCCGGCGAGGCGCCTGGAGCAGCTCCCGACGACGAGGGTCGCCCGCCGCCGTCGCAGGGCGACGAGCGCGCGGCCAGCTAGCTCGTGCGTCCGGCCAAGCGCGGCAATGCCTGAGGGGGCCGGGGCGGGTCCGACCGTGGTCACGGCGTTGTGGCGTGGCGTTGATGTGTTCCGACCGGTCGCCTGGCTGTACGCCGTGTACTCGGCGTTCACTGTCCAGGAGAACTTCGCGCGGCCGTGGCTGGGATGGCTCGTGCTCGGGGTGCTCGGGGTCTGGACGCTGGGGATGGTCAGGTACCGCACCCGCAACACCCGGGTTCTCGGTCTCGAGCTGGCGCTTGCCTGCGCCGCAATCCTGAGCACCCGCCTGGTGGAGACGTCGGACGTGATTGTCGGCGGGGCCAAGACACTTCCGGGGTTCTGGCCGGCTGCCGCCGTGGTGGCCTGGGCCGTGCTCAGGGGTTGGCGTGGCGGAATGCTCGCAGCAGCCCTGGTAGGCGTGGTCGACCTCCTCGAGGTCGGCGTCGCCACGGAGAACACCGTCACGAACATCGTCATCCTGGCCTTGCTCGGAGGCTGTATCGGCTACTGCGCAGACCTCTCCCGTGAAGGGCATGCGGCACTGCGCGATGCGCTGAGGGTCCAGGCTGAGGTGCGTGAGCGAGATCGCCTCGCCCGGACTGTCCATGACGGGGTGCTGCAGACCTTGTCCTACATCCATCGCCGTGGCCTCGATTTAGGTGGCGAGGCCGGAGAGCTCGGGTCGATGGCGGCCGACCAGGAAAGGGCACTGAGGGCGCTGGTGAGCGTCGGGCCCCCGCACCTGGACGTCACGAGCGGCGAGGTTGACCTGCGGTCGCTGCTCGGACGCTGCGCCGGGAGTGCAGTCACTGTCGTGCCGCCTGCCGAACCGGTGCTCGTGGATCCCTGGGTTGCCGAGGAGCTGGTGGCTGCGGTCAGCGCCGCGCTCGACAACGTCCGCCGCCACGCCGGCGTCGACGCCCAGGCGTGGGTGCTTGTCGATGACGATGGCCAGGATGTCACCGTGACGATCCGCGACAACGGCGTCGGAGTGTCCCCGGAGCGACTTGCTGAGGCAGCCGGCAGCGGGCGCATGGGCGTGGCCAACAGCATCCGGAGGCGGATGAGTGACCTGGGAGGAACTGCCGTCATCGACTCAAGGCCAGGTGCGGGGACGTCGCTCGAGCTCAGTGTGCCAAGGAAGCCGAAGCGGGAGGTGCTGTCGTGACTGGACGTCGCCAGGACGGCGATGCGGAGGACGCGCTGGATGACGCCCTCGTGAGGGTCGTCGTGGCAGACGACCATCCGATGTGGCGAGATGCTGTGGCGCGCGACCTTGCCGAGGCGGGATTCAGTGTTGTCGCCACGGCGGATGACGGTCCCAGCGCGGTCAGTCGGACCCTTGCCACCAGACCAGACGTCCTCGTGCTCGATCTCAACCTCCCCGGGCTGCGGGGTGACCAGGTGTGCGAGGCGATTGTCGCGGCGCAGATCCCGACGAAGGTACTGATCCTGTCGGCGAGCGCCGAACAGCACGACGTGCTGGAGGCGGTCAAGGTCGGCGCAACCGGATATCTGCTGAAGTCAGCCAGCAGGGACGACTTCCTGGACGCGGTCCGGGCCACGGCTCGGGGCAGGGCCGTGTTCACGCCTGGGCTGGCCGGACTGGTCCTCGGGGAGTTTCGCAAGATGTCAGCCGAGGCGGCCCGCAGGCAGGACCCCGAGGTCCCCGGGCTGACCCTTCGTGAGACTGAGGTGCTCAAGCTTGTGGCGACCGGCATGTCCTACCGGCAGATCGGTGAGCATCTCTTCATCTCCTACCGCACGGTGCAGAACCACGTCCAGAACACCCTCATCAAGCTTCAGCTGCACAACCGGGTCCAGCTGGTCCGCTTCGCGATCGCCAGGGGCCTGGACACCCCAACCTGAGCTCAGCTCTGAGCTGAGCAGCCAAGGG
>JBDTOA010000287.1:0-2883 GCA_039933475.1 Dermatophilaceae bacterium | reverse complement strand
GGCGAGGACGACCGGTCGGCCGGGGCAGTCTCCTTCCGCTACCGCGACGGCACGCAGAAGAACGGCGTTCCTATTGCAGAGGCGATTGCCGAGATCGTTGACGCCGTCGAGAGCCGCAAACAGGTCTGAGCGCAGTCACCGTGGACATCCTGAATGAGATCTGGCACCGCGCCATGACGACCCAGCCGGCTCCCACCGGCCGGGTCGTTGCTCTCACCGCCATCCTCGCCGCCGCGCTGGTGTGGGTGCCCGCCGCCTGGGGGGTTACCCGCCACGTCGTGACCATCGCGCACGAAGGGGCCCACGGGTTCGCCGCGCTCATCTCGGGGCGGAGCCTGCACGGCATACGCCTCCATTCGGACACCTCCGGCCTGACCGTCTCAGCCGGCAGGACCAAGGGCCCGGGCATGATCCTGACGGCAGCCTCCGGGTATGTCGGCCCCGGCCTGCTTGGTCTTGGGGCTGCGGCACTGATAGCCCATCAGCGCGCAGTCGGGCTCCTCTGGGCGTTGCTGATCCTGCTGGTACTGCTGTTGGTTCAGGTGCGCAACTGGTTCGGGCTCTGGTCGGTCCTGGTCAGCGGTGCTGTGGTGTTCGGCGTGTCCTGGTGGCTCTCGCCGCAGGCCCAGTCCGCCTTCGCCTACGTTCTGACCTGGTTCCTGCTGCTGGCCGCGCCCCGGCCGGTTCTGGAGCTTCAGACCCTCCGCCGTCGGACGGGCGCCCGGAACACGGACGCGGACCAGCTGGCCAGGCTCACCATGGTCCCGGCGATCGTCTGGGTCGGCTTCTTCCTCGTGGTGACCGTGGGTGTTCTGGGTATCGGCGCGCGATGGATGGTCGCCGCGGTGGCGTGAAGCGGCATGCATAGGATCTGAACCATGACGCAGGACGAGAGCCACCACAGCCCGGAGCTCGAGTCGCCGCGCGAGTTTGCTCACGTCGACGACGGGTTCGAGCGGTTGTGGACCCCGCACCGGATGGCCTACATCAACGGTGAGCGTCCGACCGACGACGCCGGCGCCGGTTGCCCGTTCTGCGCGGTCGTGGGCAAGGACGACGCCGAAGGCCTGATCGTCCATCGTGGGCAGACCTGCTACGTGGTCATGAACCTGTTCCCCTACAACCCCGGTCACGTTTTGGTCTGTCCCTATCGGCATGTCTCGCTCTATGTCGATCTGACCGACGAGGAGACTCTCGAGTTCAGTGCGCTCACCAAGGCGAGTCTCGTTGCGCTGGAGTCCTGTTCGTTGCCCATGGGCTACAACATCGGCATGAACCAGGGAGCCGTTGCCGGGGCCGGCGTCCGTGCGCACCTGCATCAGCACATCGTCCCGAGGTGGGGAGGCGACTCGAACTTCCTGCCGATCATCGGTCAGACGAAGGCCCTGCCGATGCTGCTCGAAGACGTTCGAGGGCGCCTGATCGACGCTTGGCCGACCCCCTGATCTCCGTGACCAGGTCGCGATGAACGACCAGGCCGCGAGGGATGCCAGCGACCCGCTGCCCGTCCTGGTCTTCGACGGGGAATGCGGCTTCTGCACGACGTCCGCCCGCTGGCTGCACCGATGGGTGGTCAGGGACAGATCCACCCGCGTCGCTCCATGGCAACGGCTCGACCTGGATGAGCTGGGGCTCACCGAAGGCGAGTGCCGAGCGGCGGTCCAGTGGGTCGGGGAGCAGGGTCAGCGGGCCAGCGGTCACGCCGCCATCGCCGCAGCACTGAGGGCCGGTCACCTCGTATGGCGCCCCATCGGCTCGCTGATGGTCGCTCCGGGTATCTCGTGGCTGGCCGCTCGGGTCTACTCCTGGGTTGCCAGCCACCGCTACGCGCTGCCCGGCGGCACACCAGCCTGTCGCGTCGACGACCCGTTGCCGTAGGTCGCCGCACCCCTCGACTCGTTACTCCTCCAGCGACTCCAGCCGGGCACGCACCGCTGAGGGATCGACGCCGAGGGCGTAAAGCAGCTCAGCCGCGGGGTCGGGACGCTCGCGCTCGAGAAGGGCGAAGAGGAACTGGCGGGTCTCGATACGTCTGCTCCCGGTCTGGCGGGTCTCCTCGACTGCCGTCTTGAGGACAGCCCGCGCGCCGGACGTCATGGGTAGCAGCCGACGTGAGTGGACGTCCCGTGGCGCTTCGCCGAGGTGCGCGGCGTCGATGCCGATCGCAGCAAGTGCCGATCGGTCGAGAGCATCCGAGGCGGTTCGGGCGGACTCAAGGTCGGTCCCAAGCGCCTTGGTCACGGGAGAGTCCGGGACATGGAGGAGCCCGAGCAGGAGGTGTTCGGTGCCAAGGCGCCGATCTCCCCTGCGTCGGGCCTCGTCTGCCGCTGAGGTCAGAACGATCTTCCTTGCGTCTGCACTGAGCCGGGTGATCATCCTCAGGCTCTCCTTCCGAACTTCGCGTGCGCGGACTGTCGGGAGACTCCAAGCGCGTCGCCGATCTGCTCCCAGGACCATCCCTGGTCCCTCGCGAGCTTGACGCTGCTCGCCTCGACCTGTTCGGCGAGCCGGTGCAGGGCGCCCACGGCGCGCAGACCGACGGCGGGATCATCCGACCCCAGGCTTGCGCTGAGACTGTCTTCCATGGGTGTCAATCTAGACTGACACGCCGCGGCATGTCAACCCAGACTGACGCTCAAACCCAGACTGACGCGCTGGGCTTTGCCGACCGGGGGACTTGCCGACCCGTCGTTCGCCGCCCACCCTGTGCCGCGCTTGTTGCGCCGAAACCACCGTTTCGACTCCTGGGAAGGGCCGATTCGGTGGTTTCGGCGCAACAAGCGGGGGTGGGGGCTAGGGCAGGCCCCACGAATGACCGGTCACCGAGTCAGGTAGCCCTCGACGAGGTTCGGCGGCATGGGCTCGTAGCCGTGGGGGGTCCTG
>JBDTOA010000286.1:0-2891 GCA_039933475.1 Dermatophilaceae bacterium | reverse complement strand
GTGGCGATGTACTCGTGGGTGTGGGCCTCGACGCCGACGGTGACCCGGACCATGACCCGTGCAACGACCCCGAGGCGCTCAGCGGCCGCGGCCACCCTGTCGATCTCCTCGAAGGAGTCGACCACGATGCGACCCACCCCGTGCCGGAGTGCCTCCTCGATCTCAGCCACGGTCTTGTTGTTGCCGTGAAAGCCGATCCGCTCGGCGGGAAAACCGGCGCGGATCGCCACGGTGAGCTCCCCGCCGGAGCAGACGTCAAGGTGCAGGCCTTCCTCATGGATCCAGCGAACAACGGCCGTGCACAGAAATGCCTTGCCGGCGTAGTAGACGTCAGCGCCTCCGCACAGATCCTCGAACGCATCGCCGAAAGACTGTTTGAACTCCCTTGCGCGGGAGCGGAAGTCGTCCTCGTCGATGACGTAGACCGGTGTGCCGAACTCGCTGGCCACCTCTCGGACATCGAGGCCGGCGATGGTCAGGGCACCAGCGTCTCCGCGAAGCACCGATCGCGCCCAGAGCTCTGGGACCAGCGCGTTGACGTCCTCCGGGGGCCTCAGCCACGAGGGGCCATGATGACCACCTTCGGCGTGCAGAGCACCGGCCTCATGAGTGGGCATCAGAGCCGTTCCGGCGACGAGACCCCAAGCAGGGCAAGGCCGTTGGCAAGGACAGTTCTCGTGGCCTCATTGAGCCACAGCCGCGTGCGGTGAAGGTCGGTGATCTCCTCCCCCGCCTCTCGCGGACGGACCCGGCACTCGTCGTACCACTTGTGGAAGTGCCCCGCGAGGTCCTCGAGGTAACGGGCAACCCGATGCGGCTCACGCATTCCGGCTGCCTGGGCGACGATGCGCGGGAAGTCACCAAGGATCGCCAGGAGGGAGGCCTCGGTGTCATGCGTCAGCAGCGAGGGGTCGAAGCCGTCGGCGAGGTGGACGCCGTCCTCGACGGCCAGCTTGGTGATGTTGCACGTTCTCGCATGTGCGTACTGCACGTAGAACACGGGGTTGTCGTTGGAGCGCTTTCGCAGATCCTCACCGTTGAGCGAGAGCGGTGAGTCGGCCGGATAGCGGGCGAGTGAGTAGCGCACCGCGTCCGACCCGATCCACGAGATGAGGTCCCGCATCTCGATCATGTTGCCCGCTCGCTTGGCCATCCGGGCGCCCTCGATACTGACCAGCTGACCGATCCGGATCTCGATGTTGTGCTCGGGATCGTCACCGGCACAGGCCACGATCGCCTTGAGCCTGTTGACGTAGCCGTGGTGGTCGGCGCCGAGCATGTAGATCTTCTCGGGGAAGCCACGGTCCTTCTTGCTCAGGTAGTAGGCGGCGTCGGCCGCGAAGTACGTCGGTTCCCCGGTGGCCCGGATGAGCACCCGGTCCCGGTCATCACCGAAGCTGGTGGTCCGCAGCCAGACCGCGCCCTCGGAGTCGTAGACGTGTCCCTGCTCGCGTAACCGCGCCACGGCCTTCTCAACGGCTCCGCCCTCATGCAGGGAGGACTCCGAGAACCACACGTCGAAGCGGACGCCGAACGAGGCCAGAACCTGGCGGATCTCGGCGAGCTGGAGGTGGTAGCCGAGGTCACCTGCGAGCTTGAGAGCCTCAGCCTCGGGGAGCTCAAGCAGGTCCGGCCGCTGCGCCAGCACCTGGCTGGCGATCTCGATGACGTACTCGCCGGGATAGCCACCGTCGGGCACCTCGAGACCCTTGGCGCGAGCAAGCACCGACGCGGCGAAGTTGTCCATCTGCGCGCCCGCGTCGTTGACGTAGTACTCAGCCGTGACCACGGCGCCCGAGGCCGCCAGCAGCCGCCGGGTCGAGTCTCCCAACGCCGCCCACCGGGTGTGGCCGATGTGCAGGGGCCCGGTGGGGTTCGCCGAGACGAACTCGAGGTTGATGACGTGTCCGGCCTCGGAGTCGTTGCGGCCGTAGCTTGCCCCGCTATCGACAATCGTGCGCGCCAGCTCGCCGGCCGAGGCTGCGTCCACGGTGATGTTGAGGAAGCCAGGTCCGGCGACGTCGACCGCCTTGATCCCCTCGAGGGCAACGAGACGGCTGGCGAGGAGCGAGGCGACGTCCCGGGACGTCATACCGGCGTCCTTGGCGATCTGGAGCGAGATATTGGTGGACCAGTCGCCATGCTCGCGGTTCCTGGGCCGTTCGACGCGCACCTCTTCGGGAACATCCACCGCCAGATCACCTGCGGCAACGGCTTCGGTGAGGGCCGTGCGGATGGCGAGCGCGAGCTGTTCCGGGGTCACCCCGAGATTCTAGTTGGGACGCCGCGCTGGGTCGGACCCGTCTCAGACGCGGTTGCGCATGGCCAGGGAACCGATCAGCGCGATCAGCTCATCGGGCTCGAACGGCTTGGCCACGAACCCGTCGACAGCAACCCGCTCCGCCTGTGCCCGGTCGTTGGGCTGAACTGATGCGGTAACCATGACGATCGGGATCCTCTCGAGCCTGGGATCGGCTCGGATCATCGCAAGCGCCCACCAGCCGTCGCGACGCGGCATGAGAGCGTCCAGGGTGATGACGTCGGGCAACGGGTTTGTCGTGTCCTGGAGGATCTCCAGCGCATCCTGCCCGTCGCTGGCCTCAGTGACCTCGTAGCCCTCAAGCTCGAGGTTGATCCGGATGAGCGCCCGGATCTCCTCCGCGTCATCGCAGACGAGCACACGCCCACTGCTGCTCGGCTGATCTGCCGGCAAATGCTCTCCTTCAGAGGCCCCCACCCATTCCATGGTGACACCCTAAGGCTGCTAGCCTCATCGACGCGTCAAACCCGCATGATGACGGTGGATAATTTTCGACCGTTCGACCTAGCCGGGCTTTGGCCCCCGTAGCTCAGGGGATAGAGCGCCGCCCTCCGGAGGCGGAAGCGCAGGT
>JBDTOA010000285.1:0-2898 GCA_039933475.1 Dermatophilaceae bacterium | reverse complement strand
CTGATGCCTGACGTCTCCGCCTGCTGTGCGCGGTACCTGGCCAGCTGGTGCACTCTCGATCAGTTCACGCGGAACCTGCACTGCGCCTGTCGCAGTACGCAGCGGTCGTCCCTTTGAGTGCACGTTATGCACGTTATGCACATTCCGGTGGGTGCATAAGGGACTAACGTCCCTAGTCCGGTGTGATGCACGCCACGTCAGGTGATGTCCTGAAATTTACCGATGCGTGCCATCCGAAACAGGGAGGGCGGCGGGTGCCGTGGAGCGCCATCAGCGGAGCGTGGCAGCCGCGCGGTAAGCGCCGCGCAGCCGCGTACGCCGGCTCAGCGGCGGGCGCGCGCGAGCACGGTCTGGGGCTGGGGACCTGAGCTGTGGCTGGGTTTGAGGCTAGGTGAGAGCTCTACCGGGGGGCATCGCGCGCGAGAGGGCCGCGGCCACCTTGGGCAGCGCGAGCAGCACGCGGCTGCGCTGCGACTCGTCCAGGTGGTACAGCTCCTCGCTGTCATCACCAGGCGTCGCGACGCCGCCGGCCAGGACCATCCCCACGAGCATCGGCCCGGACCGGATGTAGGCGCGTGCGCACTCGAACCCGAGCTGACCGACATAGAACTGGGCCTCGAAGTCCGGCTTGTCGGCCAGCACCTTCCACTCCGCGACGCACTCGGCGAAGCTGGCGGGGTTCTCCTCCCTGGCTGCGAACCAGGGGCAGGGGTTGGTGACGCCTGTCAGCGGACGGCCCTGCATGTCTGTGGCGACCATCATGACGCCCAGAAGGTCCGCGGCCACGCTGACGACAGCTGCAGCCGAGTCGTCCAGGGCGGGAAGCTCTTCACTCGTTGGGGCGACACCTGGGTTCACCACAAGCAGGCGCTCGATCTCCTGCGGGCGGAACCTCCACTGGCGGCCGATCTTCAGCGCCGGCAGTCTTCCGTCCTCGGCCATCCGGTACACCGTCGAGCGGTCTACACCGAACATGGTCTGCACCTGCTGCGCAGTAAGCAGGGGCCGTGTGTTGGTTTGCATAGTAATGCACATTATGCACACCCTGCTGAGGGACGTAGGGTCTAAGGTCCCTGTTTGCGACTCAGCGGCCGGGGCCAGACCGGAACGCGACAGCAGGACGATGGTCGCTTCGGAGATGACCTTGGCGGCACCGCGGACGCCGCGCCATACCCCCTAGGGTATGCTGGGGCCAACGAACGGAGCACACCTTGACCACTTCCTCCTCCCCCACCCTCCTCGACCGGATCCGGGGCCTCTTCGGCGGCCGGCCCGCGGACGGTCGTCTCGGCTCGAAGGTCAAGGTGGCCCAGGCTCTCGAGCTGGTTCGCGACGGTGCGATCCTGCTGGACGTCAGGGAGAACGGCGAGTGGAAGTCCGGTCATGCACCGGGCGCCATCCATGTGCCTCTCGGCGATATCGACAAGGCCCCGCGGCGCCTGAAGCAGGGTCGACCCGTCGTCGTCATGTGCGCCAGCGGCATGCGTTCCCGCTCAGCGGCCAAGCACCTGCGCAGCCTCGGGTTCGACGCGGCAAGCCTTTCCGGCGGGATGGCCGCCTGGCAGCACGCCGGTGGGGCGGTCCGCCGATGACCAGCACAGGGACCAGCACGGGCACCACGACGGGCACCACCAATTGGACCACCACCGAGACCACCACAGGCACCAGCTTCGCCCCTGAGGACACTGTCTCCACCCCTCCGGACACCATGAGGATCGTCGTCGTCGGTGGTGTCGCCGGTGGCATGAGCGCTGCGGCCCGTGCCCGCCGTCTGGACGAGCACGCCGAGATCATCGTCCTCGAGCAGGGGGCCTACGTCTCCTTCGCCAACTGCGGCCTGCCGTACCACCTTTCGGGCGAGATCGCCGCCCGGGACGCACTGCTGCTGCACACCCCCGCCTCGCTGGCCGCCTCCCTGAACCTGGATGTGCGCACCGGGCACCGGGTGACCGGCATCGACCGCCAGGCCCAGAAGGTCACCATCGAGGACGAGGACGGCACCTACCTCCTGCCGTACGACGCACTCCTGCTCTCCCCCGGTGCGGTCGGCGTGCGTCCACCGATCGACGGGCTGGACCACCCCGCCGTCCACACGCTTCGCACCGTGCCCGACGTCGACGCACTGCGCGCCCGGGTCGACGAGCTCCTGACCTCACGAGGCAAGACCGACCCCGCCCCGCGCGCCGTGGTCATCGGCGCGGGGTTCATCGGCCTCGAGGCGGTTGAGGCGCTGACCTCACGCGGCCTGAAGGTCCATCTGGTCGAGCTGGCCGAGCACGTGCTGCCGCCGCTGGATGCCGAGCTCGCGCCACTCCTCGCCGATGAGCTCGCCAAGCACGGGGTCGACCTCCGGCTCGCTGTGTCCGCGCAAGCGGTAGCCGGGATCGCCGCTGTCAACCAGACGGGCGAGCGCACCCCCACGGGCGCGGTTACGGTCACCCTGTCCGACGGGGCCACCCTTGACGCGGACCTGGTCATCGTCAATGTCGGCGTCCGGCCGGCCAGCGCTCTGGCCCGCGATGCCGACCTGGACCTCGGTCCCACGGGCGCGATCCGCGTGGATACCGACCAGCGCACCTCGGACCCTCACATCTGGGCGGTGGGAGACGCAGTAGAGGTCACCCAGGCCATCACGGGTGCCCGGATCCCGGTGCCGCTGGCAGGGCCGGCCAACCGACAGGGCCGCCGCGCCGCCGACTCGATCTGCGGGCACCGCACCACCCCCCAGGCCCCCGTTCTGGGCACGGCCATCGTGCGTGTCTTCGACCTCACCGCGGCTACCACCGGAGCCAACCAGGCCACCCTTCGCAAGGCCGGCATCGAGCACGAGGTGGTCCATATCCACCCCGGCGACCACGCCGGCTACTACCCGGGATCCGAGACGGTGCACCTGGTGGC
>JBDTOA010000284.1:0-2916 GCA_039933475.1 Dermatophilaceae bacterium | reverse complement strand
TTATGAGTCGTGTGCTCTAACCACCTGAGCTACCCCGCCAGGGACATCCGAAAACGTGAAGGCCGCCGCCAGCTGATGCCGAGGGTGGCCATCCGGGCTCCGAATGGAGCCCCCAAACGGAATCGAACCGTTGACCTTCTCCTTACCATGGAGACGCTCTACCGTCTGAGCTATAGGGGCATCCGGACGACAGGTTCCGCCCGGTGATGCGTCCAGAAAGATACACGGTCACCGGGCCAGACCTGAAATCAGGGGTTGATCTGCACCGCCTGCCCATCTGACACGAGCTTCCAGTCCACGCTGGCAAACGTGGCGGGTTGGATGACCTTCGCAGTGGTGACCCAGTCGATGATGAGCTGACGGATCTCTTGCTGGGCGTTGTACACCACCGGGGCCGTCGTGACGCCTGGGAACCCGCCGCCACCGGACTGCCGGTAGTTGTTGATCGCCATCACGAAAGTGGCCGCCGGGTCGATCGGGTTGCCGTCGTAGGACAGGTTGACGATGCGGGACCCCGGGACCTGCGCGACGTCGATGTCATAGGTCAGCGGAGCATCCAGGCCACCCATGACGTCGTAGTTGTAGTCAGGGGTGCCGGCTGGCGCCACCGTGGTCACGGCGTTTGTGAGATCGTCCGGAGCGAACGGCCCAGCGCCAGAGACCTGCTTGAAGTAGAAGGCCGACTTCTCGAGGTATGCCTTGACCTCTGCCCCGGTGAAGGTGATGCCGAGCAGGGTGTTGTCGTAGATGTACAGGCCCGCGACGTCGCGCACGCTCACCGGCCCCTCGGGGATCGCCGCCGCGCGATAGAACGGCGCGGCGATCGAGAGAATCGGCAACGCCGCCGCCGGGGTGTTGACGAGTGCCGCACGGACTGCCTGCCCCTGCACCAGGTTGATGAAGTCCAGGGCCGCGGTGTCCTCGTAGCGGGCCGTGGCGCAGGACATAGCCGTGGTGCAGGTGCCGATCACCGTGTTGACGTAGGAGATAACCGTGTCGTGGTCCGCGGTGAGCAGCTTCTTCACGTGGGGGTCCTCGGCGACGGTGTTGCTGTTCAGGACGCTCGACCCGACGCTCTGCACCACCCAGCGGCCGCTGACCTGGGTCAGTGTCAGATCGATAAGTGACAGCCGCATGCCCCAGCGCAGCGGCTCGGTCAGCACGACCTCGCGACCGGTGCTCTCGTTGACGACCCGCCGTTCCGCTATCTCCTGGTGCGCGTGGCCGACGAGAATCGCGTCGATGCCCGGAACTTGTTGCGCCACAAGGGTCGCGGCGTTCTCAGGGAAGGGCAGCGCGTCACCGTACGACGACGATGTCGTTGCCCCCGAGTGCGCGGCCACAATGACGACGTCCACCCCTGCGGCATGCATCCTGGGCACCCAGATCTTTGCCTGCTCGACCAGGCCCACAAAGGTCATCTTGCCCTCGACATTGGCCTTGTCCCAGATGGCGATGCCTGGGTTGGTCAGGCCGAGGATGCCGACCCTGATCGGCTGATCATCCTCAACCTTGACGGTCTTGATCACATAGGGCGGGAACGCGGGCAGCCCGGTCGCCGCGTCGAGCGCGTTGGCGCCGAGCAGCGGAAAGTCGAGCTGGGCGGCGAAGGTTCGCAACAGGGGGATGCCGTAGTTGAACTCGTGGTTGCCCAGAGCCGCGGCGTCGTAGCCGATGTGGTTCATGGCCGCCGCCATGGGGTGCAGGTGGCCATCGGTGATGGGTGCGATGCGCGCGAAGTAGTAGGCCAGCGGCGTCCCCTGGATCGTGTCACCCGCGTCGATCATCAGCGTGTTCTCGCGGCCGCGTTGTTCACGTACGGCCTCGACGAGCTTGGCCACCTTGGCCAGACCTATGTCGTTCGCGGCGGAGTCGGTGTACTCGGCGTTCTTGAAGTAGTCCCAGTTGAACACGCTCCCGTGCAGGTCGGTCGTGCCCATGATCGTCAGCTTGACCGGGGTGCCCGGACGATGCGGGGGTTGGCGCTTCGAGGCCTCGGCGGAGCTCATGCCGGCAGCGGTGAGCACGCCTGTCGCTGCAAAGCTGGCCAAGATGGTCCGGCGGGTGATCGGTGTTGGCACGGGACACTCCTTCATTGACGCCCTCGTGAGGCGCTTTGGGGTAAATGTCTGATATGCCGCAGGCTAGTCCCCGGACAACGAGCAGGTGAGCGGGACCGGCCACAGGAGCGAGCCCTGGGTGATCTTGATCGTCTCGCGCTCGTCGCAAAGCGAATTCGCGCTGAGGCTCCCTGGCTGTACGCCTCCACTGGCGGTCCAATACCGTAGAGCCTCGGCTCGTGAGACCGCGTGATGACCTGGAGCGATGACCCAGGAGCCATGGCCAGGAGCCATGGCCAGGAACGATGACCAGGAACGGAAGTCGGATGGCGAACGACAGCGAGACCGAGGAGGGCTTGACCGAGTTCGGGGCGATGGAGCACGGCCTGGCCGAGCTGCACCCTCACAAGCCGAGCGAGATCACGTTCGACGAGCAGTACTACCCGGCTCGACCTCGGCACCTGCGACCCAAGGCCCGGCTGCGCGGCGCGCAGTTCTCCCGTCTTGAACGGCTGGGCGAGCCGGTGGGTTCGAACCCGGCCTACGTCGCATGGCTGCAGGAGGAGTCGATGCTGGGCGACGCCAACGTCATCGCGAGGCAGTTCTCGGGCCAGGGCAGCATGTTCCAGAACCCCTTCGCCAAGCCCGACCCGCGCTCAGCCATCCAAACCGCGTCAGTCTGGTTCACGGCATACCCGATCTCTGTCCTGGGCAAGCCGGGGTCCTCCTTCCTTGCCACCCTCGGTGACCCGGAGCTCTGGAAGGTCTTTCGGCGGATCGGGATCCAGGGCCTGCACACCGGCCCGGTCAAGAGAGCAGGCGGTATCCGCGGCTGGTCACCGACACCGAGCGTCGA
>JBDTOA010000283.1:0-2921 GCA_039933475.1 Dermatophilaceae bacterium | reverse complement strand
TGCCCCTTGACGACAAGTACTCCACGACCCGCAACGAGATCCTCGACCAGCTGGCTTTTGCCCTGGGTGGCCGGGTCGCCGAGGAGATGATCTTCCACGACCCGACGACCGGCGCCGGCAACGACATCGAGAAGGCCACCGGTCTGGCCCGACGGATGGTCACGCAGTTCGGGATGAGCGAGCGCATCGGTGCCATCAAGCTGGGCCAGGACGCAGGAGCCGAGATCTTCCTCGGCCGCGACATGGGTCATCAGCGCGACTACTCCGAGACGGTGGCCGGTGTCGTCGACGAGGAGATCAGGCGGCTGATCGAGGCTGCCCACGACGAGGCCTGGCACGCCTTGAACGACAACCGCCACGTCCTCGACGCGTTGGTGCTCGAGCTGCTCGAGAAGGAGACCCTGGGCAAGGACCAGCTCAAGGTCATCTTCGCCGACGTGGTCAAGCGACCTGCTCGTCCGGTATGGCTCTCCAGCGATCGTCGACACGTCAGCGACCAGCCACCCGTGATGACGCCTGCAGAGGTTGCGGCCATGTCCAACGGGTCGAAGCCGCAGGACACGACCGAGGAACATCCCGCCACGGCAGTGATAGAGCTTCCCGAGGGCGGCTATGTCGACCCCAGCTCCAATTGACCTGGAACGGGCCGAGCGGGCAGTCCGCGAGATCCTGATAGCGATTGGTGAGAACCCTGACCGCGATGGGCTGAAGGACACACCTGCCCGCGTTGCCCGCTCCTACGCCGAGATCTTCGGCGGCATCTCACAAGGTCCCGAGGACGTGCTCACCACGACCTTCGAGATCGGTCATGAGGAGCTCATCCTGGTTCGGGACATCGAGGTCTACAGCACCTGTGAGCACCACCTTGTGCCCTTCCATGGTGTGGCTCACGTGGGCTACATCCCTGGGCGGAACGGCCGGGTGACTGGTCTGTCCAAGCTGGCTCGGCTGGTTGACGTCTTTGCACGGCGCCTGCAGGTCCAGGAGCGGATGACCTCGCAGATCGCCGACGCCCTCGTTGAGTTCCTCAAGCCCCAGGGTGTCATCGTGGTCATCCAGTGCGAGCATCTGTGCATGTCCATGCGTGGAGTTCGCCAGCCGGGGTCGCGGACCATCACCTCAGCGGTACGCGGTCAGCTGCGCGACCCTGCGACCCGTGCCGAGGCGATGGGTCTGGTGCTGGGCGGTTCCCGGTGAGCGATCGCGCTCTGTCGCGACCGCCTACGCAGCACTCCTCACCTCTGGCCCAGCTCACGAAGCCGCGCTCGAGGGTGCCGGCTGTCGTGGGGGCCCTCACCTATCTGGTCGGTTTCACCGACATCGTCTACGGTATGGCGCGGGGCTGGCGTCAGCGGCTGCATCCCATGATCGACCTGTTGCCGGGCGCTATCGCCGCAGCCTCCGCAGGGACGGTCGTCTCCGGCATACTGCTGCTTCTGCTGGCCCATGCTCTGCGACGGCGCAAGCGCCGTGCCTGGCGGGCGGCGTTGGCCCTGCTGGCCCTCAGCTTTGCTCTGCACGCGGTCAAGCTCGAGCTCTTCGCCGCGGCCATGTCGCTCGCCCTGCTCGTGGTGCTGATCGTCTACCGGGCGGAGTTCCGGGCGCTGGGCGACCCCAGGACGCGCTGGCGCGCCATCAAGGTTCTGCTGGTTCTGACGGCCGCGAGCCTGGCTGTCGGTGTGGCGATGGTGACGCTGCTGCGTCATCGCGTGGTCGGCGGGCCGCCGGGCATCTGGGACATCGTGCAGGAGGTGCTCAGCGGGATGGTGGGCCTGTATGGCCCTCTGACCTTCGTCGACGAGCGCTCGACAGACATCGAGGGGGCGGTGCTGCTGGGGCTCGGCCTGATGACGGCGCTGACGACTGTCTACCTGTTGCTGCGTCCCCCTGAGCCACGTCCGCAGCTGACCGAAGCCGACGAAGCGGCCATGCGTGCCCTGCTCGGGCGGAGTCCGGACTCTCTTGGCTACTTCAACCTGCGCCGGGACAAGAGCGTGGTCTGGTCGGACTCGGGCAAGGCTGCGGTCGCCTACCGGGTCGTGTCCGGCGTGATGCTGGCCAGCGGCGACCCGCTGGGGGATCCCGAGGCGTGGCCGGGTGCCATCACCAACTTCCTGGCCGAGGCCGAGCTGCACGCCTGGACGCCGGCGGTGATCGGCTGCTCGGAGCGCGCGGGCCAGAGCTGGTGTCGCGCGACCGGTTTCAACGCCCTTGAGCTCGGCGACGAGGCCGTGGTTGACGTGGCCGGTTTCACGCTTGAGGGGCGGCCGATGCGCAACGTCCGGCAGATGGTCAGACGGGTCGAACGGGCCGGCTACACCACCGAGGTGCTACGGGCCGCGAGCGTCTCTGAGGGGGAGCGGCGGCGGGCTCTGGTCGACGCTGCCGCCTGGCGTGGCACGGAGACCGAGCGTGGGTTCTCGATGGCCCTGGGGCGGCTCGTGGACTCCGTCGACCCCGAGTGCGTGTTCGTGGTGGCCCGGCAGGATGGTGTCATGCGTGCCTTCCTGCAGTTCGTCCCGTGGGGCTCGGACGGGATCTCGCTCGATGTCATGCGCCGAGACCGCACGGCGGATGCCGGGGTGAACGACCTGCTTATCGTGGACGCGCTCAGGTCTTGCCCCCAGCTGGGCGTCAGCCGTGTCTCCCTGAACTTTGCCGCCTTCCGCTCGACCCTCGAGCGGGGAGAGCGCCTGGGCGCCGGGCCGCTTCTGCGTGGCTGGCGCAGGGTGCTGCTCTTCGCCTCCCGCTGGTTCCAGATCGAGAGCCTGTACCGCTTCAATGCCAAGTTCCAGCCGACCTGGGTGCCGCGTTTCGTCGTCTACCCTGCCGCTCGTGACCTGCCCCGCGTCGCTGTGGCGGCTCTCGAGGCCGAGGCCTTCCTGACGTGGCCGCATCTGCGCCGGCTGAGCGGGGCGTGA
>JBDTOA010000282.1:0-2932 GCA_039933475.1 Dermatophilaceae bacterium | reverse complement strand
TACACCTTGGTGTTGCCGCCGACGTAGTAGTGCTGCTTCGGCGTGAACTCCTTGCCGGTGTCCACGTCGTGCCACTTCCCGGCGTTGGTGTATCGCTTGTCCAGCCAGACAGACTTCGAGTCCCAGTTCTGGATCTCGCGCGGCATGTACCCGCCACGCTCGAGCAGCAGGATCCGCTTGCCAGTGGGGGCCAGGGCGTAGGTCAGCGTTCCTCCGCCGGCACCCGATCCGATGACGATGACGTCGTAGTGGTCGGTCATGACGTACCTCCTCAGGTGATGGCCAGCGGCGCGACCCACGCACCGGTGGCGCCGCGCAGCTTGGCGTGAGAGATGACGAGCAGGAACTCGTGGATGCGATCGCGAGCGAGGTCTTGCAGGCGGAGGTTCTCCACAACCACCACGCCGTGCCGGACGTTGAGCGTCTGTGGCACCACAAAAGGCGCCTGCGGATCCTCGGGCGGGTAGGCGCCGTAGCTCCAGGTGTCGCAGCCGGTCAGTGCGATTCTTCTGCTGGCCAGCCAGTCACCCAGCTCGGTGCCCGGACCGGGTTCTCCCGAGGAGTAGCGCTCGTTGTCGGCTCCCCAGAGCGTGCCCCAGCCGGTATGGAAGAACACAGCGTCGCCGGGGCGGATCGAGAGCCCGTACGCGGAGAGAGAGGCTTCGGTCTCCTCGACCGTGATCACGTACCCCGGTTCGAGACGCTCCACTCCCCTGGCCGCGGCCACGTCAACGAGCAGGCCCCGCGTCACGATCTGTGGCAGCGTCTCGATGCCGAGCCGGTTGGTGCCATGGTCCTCGACGATGTCGGCGAGCGCGAAGCCGTTGTAGGTTCGGTCACCGACCTGGAGATGGTTCAGCCCATCCATGTGGGTCCCCATCTGCTGGGTTGCCGTGACCTGCTCGACGATCCAGTTCACGCTGTTGCGGCCGAGCCCCGCCGGTCCCGCCAGCGCGTTGCGCCTGTTGACCTGGTGGTAGTTGGTGGTGAGGTACTGGCGGAAGGTCCGGCCGGGGAAGGCCGGCACGTCGGCGTGCAGGACGTGGGCGAGATCATGGACGACGCCCCGCCGAACCAGCGCCACTGCCTCGAGCACCTTGGCCGGTGTGATCTCGTTGAGCGCGCCCGCCTCGTCCTCGGACCCGAATCGCGAGGGCCACCATCCCTCGGTCGAGAACGTGCCCGGATGAAGGGCGGTCTCGGTCATCGCCGCTACTCCGAGGACCAGGTCGTCTCGAACGACGGGAAGAGCGTGAGCCCGCCGTCCACGAAGATGGTCTGCCCGGTGATGTAGCCGGCCTCCTCAGACAGCAGGAAGGCCGTCACCGCAGCCATCTCCTCGGCGTCACCAGCGCGCCTCATCGGGATGTGGCTCTCAACCGCTTGGCGCTTGACCGGGTCATCGATCCACGAGCGGTTGATCGGCGTGACGGTCGCCCCCGGGCCGACACCGTTGACCCGAATTCCACGCGCGGCGTACTCCAGCGCGAGGGTGTGCGTCAGGTTCTGCATACCGCCCTTGGACACCGAGTAGCCCACGAACCTGGGCTTGGGGATCAGCTGGTGCACGCTGGACATGTTGACGATCGATCCGCCTTTGCCGGCGTCGAGGAACTCCCTGATCGCGTGCTGGGCGCACAGGAACGCGCCTCGGAGGTTGACTGCCAGGACCTTGTCGAAATCCATCACGGCCAGCGTCTCGGTGTCCTGCGCGATCTGGATACCGGCGTTGTTGATGAGAAAGTCGATGTGGCCGTACTTGGCCTTGACCTGCTGGAACATCGCAGCGACCTGGTCCTCCTGGGACACGTCTGCCTCGACGAGGATGGGGTCGGTGCCCGCCTGGGACATCTGCTTCATGCAGATGTTCACGCCGTGCTCGATGGCCTCCTTCGTCTCCTCTGCACCCAGAGGTCGGCCGACATAGTTGATCGCCACGTCGACGCCCTCCTCGCCCAGGCGAATAGCAATGGCCTGGCCGATCCCCGAGCTACCGCCGGTCACGACGGCTACCTTGCCCTTCAGACCCTTCATCACGCGCTCCTGTCGTTGGAATGCCGTTGGAAATTGCAGGCTTCAGGGTCTGTCTCGGCAACCGGCAGGACGTTTCATCCTCGGCAACCGGCAGGACGTTTCATCGGCAGCACGAGACTCACACCGGCCCCGGCAGGCCTCTGGCCAGAGGCAAGTGCTCAGAAACCCGCCGCGGGCCAAGGCTGCCCGCCATACCGCTGGATCACCGGGCCGGGAACCGGTCGCATCCGGCCGAACAGTCCAGGGCCCGCGCGGAGCACCGCCGCCCGAGCGATCCGCGCGAACGGATCCCATGACAACGCCTCGGGATCCCTGCGCCGAACTGTGACGGCACCGGCGAAGTGGGAGGAGTCCACGACCAGGGTGCTCACAGCATCCGGCGGCGAACCGGCGAGTACCGCGCGCAAGGCGCCGGAGACTGATGGGTCGTCGAACAGCGGAGCCCGGTCGCGGTCGATCAGCACGATCGAGAACCAGCTGGCCAGGCCCCCCGGGTCGATCAACCGGGCGTCGGCCCGGACCGCACCGGCCACCGGTTTGCGTCCCGCGGGCCAGGCGGCCAGCCATCCGGCCGGGCTGCCGTCCACATCAGAGAGCTGTGCGCTGGCCAAAGCGCCGTCGACCTCGTCCGGCAGACGCGCGATCCAGCACCAGGTCACGCCGGCACCTCCCAGTCGGGGCGGATCGCGCGGGTCACCTCGCGCAGATCGCGGCGCAGCTCCTCGTTGGTCGGGCGGCCCCAGAACCAGTACCCGTTGTAGACCGAGTGGATCGTCAGGTCGGGCCCGAGCACGAAGGTCGTCGGGACGTAGGGCCGGTACAGCGTGTCGGTGGTCTCCCGCAGTCCCAGCGGCTCGATATACCGGCGCTCAGCATCGGACAGGAAGGTCCAGCGCGC
>JBDTOA010000281.1:0-2944 GCA_039933475.1 Dermatophilaceae bacterium | reverse complement strand
GTCCTTGAAGTAGGAGGCCTGCAGCAGCTGGACTGCCACGGGCAGCGTGGGGTTGTTCGAGCCGAGCACGATGAACGGCCAGAAGAAGTTGGTCCACGACCCAACAAACGTGAACAGGGCCAGCATCGCGGCGGCCGGCCGTGCGGCCGGCATGGCGACGTGCCAGAACGTGCGGATCATCGAGCAGCCATCGATCCGCGCGGCCTCGACAAGCTCGTAAGGCAGAGCCTCCTCGAGGTACTGGGTCATCCAGAACACCCCGAACGCTGTGACCATGGCCGGCACGATGACTGCGACGAGCTTGCCGGTCCAGCCCAGCCGGGCCATGACGATGAACAGCGGGACGATGCCCAGCTGCGTCGGCACGGCCATCGTCGCGATGACGAAGACGAGCAGCCCGCGCCGGCCGCGGAAGCGCAGCTTGGAGAACGAGAACCCGGCCAGGGTGGAGAACGCCACGACCGAGATCGAGGTGACCGTCGCGACGATGACCGAGTTGGTCAACGCCTTCCAGAACTGGATGTCCGAGGTCAGCACGCGCCCCGCGTTCTCGAAGAAGTGCTTCGCCGGAACCAGCGAGGGCACAGGGGTCTGCGCGATGGTCTGCGCGTCGGAGGAGCCGAGCAGGAACGAGTAGTACAGCGGGTAGGCCGAGACCATCAGCACGAACAGGAGGATCGTGTAGGTCACCCAGCGGGGTCGGCGGTTCGCGCCCGCCCCGCCCTTTCCTCGTTTCGCCAGCCGTGCTCGACGACGCGCGACAGCCCGGGCGGCCCCCGGGCCCGCGGTCTGCTTGATCATGCCGATAGAGCTCATCGTTTGTCCTTTCCGGCCGACCCTGTCGAGGAGATTCGCCGGGTGATCGCGAAGTTGACCAGACCGATGGCGATGATGATGAGGAACAGGATCCAGGCAACCGCGGCGGCCCGCCCGAAGCTCTTCTGGGCACCCCAGCCGAGCTCGTAGAGATACATCGTCACGGTCATCCACTGACGGTCGGCGCCGCCCTGGCCGAACTGGTCGAACATGCGGGGCTCGTCGAAGATCTGCAGCCCGCCGATCGTCGAGGTGATCACGACGAAGATGATGGTGGGGCGCAGCATCGGGACTGTCACCGAGAAGAACTGACGCACACGGCTCGCACCGTCGATGACCGCAGCCTCGTACAGATCTGTCGGGACGGCCTGCATCGCCGCAAGCAGGATGAGGGTGGTGTAGCCGGTCCAACGGAAGTTGACCATGCTGGCGATCGCGATGTGGCTGGACAGCACGTCGGCGTGCCAGCGGATCGGGTCGATACCGACGTTGGCGAGCAGCGCATTAATGAGGCCTGACTGGTCGGCGAACATCTTCGAGAAGATCAGGCCGACAGCCACGGGTGCAACCACGTAGGGCAGCAGCACTCCCATCCGCCAGAAGGTCTTGGCGCGCAGGTTCGCGTTGAGGACCGCTGCGAGGACGAGCCCGGTGATGACCTGGGGCACGGACGACAGCAGGAAGATGCTGAACGTGTTGCGCAGCGCGGTCCTGAAGTTCGGCTGGGCCAGCACATTGGCGAAGTTGTCCAGTCCGACGAAGTCGCCTTTGCCGCCGATGAGGTTCCAGTCGTGCAGCGAGACCCAGGCGGTGTAACCGAGCGGGAACAGGCCGACGACGGCAAAGAGGATGAAGAAGGGCGAGATGAACAGGTAGGGGGAGGCCTTGACGTCCCAGCGCCCGAGCCGCTGGCGGAACGCGATGCGCCGAGGCGTTCGGCCCTGAACCGGGTCGAGCTTGGGGGTGGTGGTCACAGCCATGGAAGTCCTTCGACGCGTGTCTGCGTGGAACGGCGGGGGACGAGAGAGCAGGGGTACCGGCTTGCCGGCCGTCGCGAGCTCGCCGGTGTCGACCAGCAGGCTCGCGACGGACCAGTGTGCTGGCGCTCCTTAGCCGAGGTTCTTGACAGCGGTCTCGAACTTGGTCCAGGACGAAGTCGCGGTGTCCGTCTTGTCGACGTCCACGCGGGTCAGGGCCTGCTGCATCGCGTCGTTGATCGCGAAGTAGTTCTTGCCCTTGAACGGGGCGACTGTCACAGCCTTGGCGCGGTTGGCGAGGATCTGACCGGTGGGTGCGTCATTGAAGAACGGCTTGGTCACCGAGAGCAGGTCCTTGCTCGTGAGTGCTTGCTGCTGGCTCGGGAACGTGCCCTTGGCGACGAACGCCTTGATCTGCTGCTCCGGGGCGGTGAGCCAGCTGGCCAGTGCCTTGGCCTCGGCCGGGTGCTTGCCCTGAGCCGGAACGGTCAGGAAGGAGCCGCCCCAGTTGCCGCCACCACCGGGGAAGACATCCGCGATGTCCCATCCGGTGACGCCCTTGGCGTTGCCCTCGATGACGCCGAGCATCCAGCCCGGGCAGAGCATCGTGGCGAAGCCCTTCTTCTGGAACGAGGCCGTCCAGTCGGGGCCCCACTGTGCGAGGTGGGCCGACAGCTTGTCGGTCGTGGAGGCGGCGAGAACCGTGTCGTAGACCTTGCGAACCTCCGGGTTGGTGGCGGCCACGATCGTGCCGTCGTCCTTCTCGTACGCGTTCTTGACCTGGTTGATCATGCCCTGGTAGGTGGCGCCGGCCGAGTCCATCCACGGCGTACCGGTGCTTGCGGCGGTGAACTTCTTACCGGCGGCGAAGTACCCGTCCCAGGTGGCGTTGGCGCCGCCAAGGAGCGTGGCGACCGCGGCGCGGTCAGTGGGCAGGCCGGCTGCCTTGAACAGGTCGGAGCGGTAGCAGACGCCCTCCGGGCCGATGTCTGTTCCGTAGCCGAGGAGCGCGCCGTCCTTGGTCGTCGCCTGGGCGACCTTCCAGTCGAGCCAGCGTCCGTCAACCGACTTGTCCTTGAGGTCGACGAACTTTGTCGGGTACTGCATCAGCTCGGGGAGCCAGTCGACCTCGATCGCCTCGACGTCCGAGA
>JBDTOA010000280.1:0-2952 GCA_039933475.1 Dermatophilaceae bacterium | reverse complement strand
GAGCCGGGCAGCACCCGCATGCGCCAACAGCAGCTGATGCTGGGCGCGGTTCGGGTCCAGGGCGAACTTGAACGTCGTAGACCGCGTCAAGGGCACACCTGTGCGGGACACCACCGGTGTCGTGGTTCTGCCTGCGGTCGCAACGGGCACGTCACCGATCGTGCCTCACACCACTGACACGGCAACCAAGAACGAGTGCCGCCGTTCTATACCCGTGCGTACCGAGCGCGAGCAAGGCTGTAGACCCCGTAGGCGGCGAGGCCGAGAGCGACCGCAGTCAGGAGCCAGGTCCCAAAAGGCTGACCTCGAAGGGTGCGCAACGCCCCGTCGAGCCCTGTGGCCTTGCTGGCGGAGTCATGAGCCGCAGCAGTCATGAACAAGATCCCGACGATGGCCAGCGCGACCCCCTTGGCGATGTATCCGATGGTTCCCGCACGGGTCAGCAGGGCGCCGGGATGCTCGGCGAGGTCCTGGAGAAACTTCTTGGTCCAGCCCTTCATCACGTGGTAACCGCCCACGCCGATCACGATCAGGCCGACGACTGCGACCAGTACCCTCCCTCCCGGCTTCTGCAGCAGGGTTGCGGTGAAGTCGGCGCTTTGGGACTTGCTGCTGGTGGGGCTTCCTTTGGCGAAGCTGAAGCAGGTCCACGCAAGAGCAAGGTAGACGACGCCCTTGGAAATGCTCTTTCCGCGGTCCGCCCACGCTGACGTACCCGAGGTGGCCCCTCCCGAGATACCGTTGGCAAGCTGCAACAGTCCGAGCGCGAGGAACCCCGCGACCGCCACCCAGAGGCTCAGGTGGCCCACCGAGTTCCCGGCGACGGACTGCAACGCGCCCGACTGGTCGGCCGACTTGCCGCTGCCGGACCATGCGACCTGCAGCGCTATCCAGCCGATGAGCAGGTGGAGGAGACCACTTACGGCGTACCCAACCCTCGCCCCCATGCGCACGAGAGGCTGGCCCCCGACCTTGTCCGCCGCCCTGCTCACGTCGCCTTGCGCCATGGGGCTCTCCTTCTGCAGACACCGACCCTAATGGTGCAGGAGGCGATCCGTGAATAGCATCGACCGGCTACAGCCTTGCCGTGTCTGCTGTCAGTCCGACGTCGGATGCGAGGACCTGGCCCAGCACGTCGATCACGGACGCGTCGGCCGGACGGCCCAGCAGGTATCCCTGGGCGGCATCGCACCCCACGGCGCGCAACACCTCCAGCTGCTCGGGCCTCTCCACTCCTTCACCAACGACGCGCAGGCCGAGGTGGCGGATCAACAACATGACACCCTCGAGCAGGCGACGGCTCGCCGGGTCCGTGTCAATGTCGGCGATGAACGTCTGGTCAAGCTTGACGGAGCGCAGCGGAACCCCGATGAGCTGCGAGAAGCCGTTGAACCCGCTACCGAAGTCATCCAGCGAGAAGGTCACGCCAAGATCGGTCAGGCTCGTCAAGGTCATCCTGGCCGTGACGGGGTTCGCGACCAGGGCAGACTCGGTGATCTCGAGCACGAGCTGGTCGGGAGCCAGACCGTGGCTCGCAACGGCCGCCAGAACACGCTGGTGCAGGGAGGGATCACCCAGCTCCTGCGCGCTGATGTTGACGCCCATCAGCATCGTCGAGTGCCCGAGCTCGGCGGACCAAGCCGCCAGCTGCCCACACGCGTGATCGAGCATCAGCGACGTGAGGGCGGCGATCAGTCCCGTTCGTTCGGCAACCGGCACGAAGACGTCAGGTGGCACATCCGCTCCGTTGTACCTCCACCGGGCCAGCGCCTCGTAACCGACCAGGCCACCATTGCTGATGTTGAAGATCGGCTGGAAGACCGCCCTGACCTGTCGTTGCTGAATGGCGTCGGCCAAAGCCTGACGCAGCACCATGTCATCGCCCTCGGCAAGGCGAAGGTCGGACGTGTATTGGCGAAAGTCGTTGCGACCGCTGCGTTTGACCGCGTACATCGCAATGTCTGCCCGGCTGAGCAGGTCATCGGCGCTGAGGGTCCCGGTCTCATCGCCCACGGTGGCGACGCCAACACTGGCCGACATCTTGACGAGCCGGCCGTTCAGCTGGAACGGGCCGCGCAACGCCTCCACAACCGCGCGAGCCATCGCCGAGGGGTCGTCGCCGTGCTCCATGAGCAGCGCGAACTCATCGCCCCCCAGCCGGGCAAGGGTGTCGGCCGAACGCGCGATGCCACCCAGACGCCGCGCAACCAGCACCAGTAGCTCGTCCCCGGCTGCGTGACCCAGCGTGTCGTTGATCCCCTTGAAACCATCAAGATCGACGAAGGCAACGCTGACCGGTCGCTGATCTCGTCCTTGGAGCTCCAGCGCGTGCCTGACCCGGTTGATGAACAGGGCCCGGTTGGCCAACCCGGTCAGCCCGTCGTAGAACGCCTGGTGGCGTAGCTCGGTCTCACGGGCGTTGACGATGCGCGCCAGCTCCCGGTTGTCAGTCAGCGTGGTGAACTGCCTGGCCAGGACCAGGACCAGGACCACGGTGCTCAGGGCGACGGAAGGGCGGTCGACCGCCCGGCCCATGAGGTTCTGGCTCAGCACAACCACGGCGGCCACCAGCAGACCGGCGTAGGGCAGCACGCTGGCCGGCACCACCGCCCTGTCCGGGGAGCTCGCCAGGGCGTCGTCACTACGGACCACTCCCCCGAGCCCGATCAGGGCGAAGCCCACGCACCAACCGAGGTCCACGATGCTGACCGTCGAGAAGCTCCCGCTCGTGGTCAGGTAGGCGAATGCGCCGTCCGACAGCGCCATCGCTCCCATTCCCAGGCTGACCAGGATGAGCGGCCCGCGGCGGCGACTGCCCTGGACGAAGGCAAGCACCGCAACGGTCAGCAGCAAGATGTCGCCGATCGGGTAGGCCACCGAGACCACCACTGCGAAAAGGGATGCCCCGCCGGCGCGGACGGTGGGCCCGAGAACCGTCGACCATGAGATCAG
>JBDTOA010000279.1:0-2956 GCA_039933475.1 Dermatophilaceae bacterium | reverse complement strand
CGGGTCCGATCGTCGCGGTGTTCGTCGTCCGCTCCAGATCAGGAACAAAGCGCACCCCCGGCACAAGGCCGCAAGCGTTCAAGACGTGCGATTCACAGCAACTACGGAGTTGAGACTACCCCAGTCGGTCCCAATGGGTGGTGTTACCCACAACACATCTGGCCGGGCGGGTGCGCGATCTGTGGTGGGGCGCCCCTATGCCATGGCAACGCCCGACCCCTGGCCGCGCCATCGAGCCACCAACATGTCCACCCGTCGTCCGCGGAGCGGACCACGAACCAGCGCTGTCCCCTCCTCGCGCCAGTGCGCCAGGGCCTCGTCCAGCAGATCGTCAGGGACCTCGCCGCTGGCGCGGATCACCCGCCACCAGGTCACTGAGGAGCCATAGCGGGACATCACCGCCCCGACCTGCCGGGGGCCACCCTGCCCAAGCATCTCGGCAACGTCCCCATAGGCGAGGACCATGCCCTCCGGGATCCGGTCGACGATGCTCAGCACCGCCTCAGCAAACTCGGGCAGCTCCTCGGGGTCTGCTCGAGGGGAGCCCAACCTGTATCCCGGCCGGTCGCCGTCCGTCTCGACCATCGCTTTTCGAGGTGGTCGGCTCAGTAGGTCGGCTGGGAGGGGTCCACGTCGCGGACCCAGGCCAGGACCCCGCCCTCCAGATTTCGAACGTCCGGATGACCGGCCTCGATCAGGATCCGCGACGCTTCCTCCGAGCGGCTGCCCACCTTGCAGTGGATGACCACCGGCTGGTCGAACGGAATCTGCAGGGCCGCTGCCCCGGATCGGAACTCGTCGAGATGGATCGCCAGCGCCCCGGGGATGCTGGCGATCGCCCGCTCCTCACTGCCGCGCACGTCGACCAGGAGGACCTCGGACGAGGCTGCACCGCCGGGCAGAAGGTCGGCCAGCTCTCGCGCCGAGATGACGGGGACCGCGGTGCGAGCTGCGGCTGGGACCGAGCTGCCCGGAATACCGCAGAAGTCCTCGTAGTCCACGAGCGCGGTCACAGAGGGCAGCTCGCCGCAGACGACACAGTCCGGGTCCTTGCGCACCGTGAGGGCGTCCCAGCTCTGTCGCAGCGCGTCGTGCACCATCAAGCGCCCGATCAACGGATCCCCAATGCCCACAATGAGCTTGACCGCCTCAGCGGCCTGGATAGACCCGATCGACGCGCAGAGGACCCCGAGCACGCCGCCCTCAGCACAGGAAGGCACCAGACCCGGCGGGGGCGGCTCGGGGAAAAGGCAGCGGTAGCACGGGCCGTGCTGCGCCCACCAGATGCTGACCTGTCCGTCGAAGCGGTAGATCGAGCCCCAGACGTCGGGCTTGCCCAGCAGCACGCACGCGTCGTTGAGCAGGTACCTGGTGGGGAAGTTGTCGGTCCCGTCGATGACGATGTCGTAGTCACCGATGATCTCGAGGGCGTTTGTCGAGTCGATCCGGAGGTCGTGCCTGACGACTCTCACCATCGGGTTGATCGACGCGAGTGTCTCCTGGGCAGACTCGGACTTGGGTCGGCCGACGTCAGCGACCCCGTGAATGACCTGCCTCTGCAGGTTCGAGGCCTCCACGACGTCGGCGTCCACCACGCCGATGGTTCCCACGCCTGCGGCCGCGAGGTACATCAACGCCGGCGACCCGAGCCCCCCCGCGCCGACGACAAGCACCCGGGCGTTCTTGAGGCGACGCTGTCCCTGCATGCCCACGTCCGGGATGAGCAGGTGCCGGGCGTAGCGCCCGACCTCCTGGGTGGACAACGGTGCTGACGGCTCGACGAGGGGCGGGAATGCCATGGTGATGAGATTACCCGCGGGTAGGATTCATTTCGCCTACCCACCTCGAGGCGCAACTGTCGGGTGAAGGCATACGGCTTCGGCCACCTGTTCCGGCTTGACGAAGGGGACCAACCAGTGCCCATCAGCTCCGAGATCGCGGGCCGCGGCGTACGGCTGCCTCGCTCTGCCCGTCGCGTGCAGCTGCTCCGCGCCGCCCAGGAGGTGTTCGTCGAGTCCGGCTACCACGCAGCGGCGATGGACGACATCGCCGACCGAGCGGGGGTGTCCAAACCTGTTCTTTACCAACACTTCCCGGGCAAGCTCGAGCTCTACCTAGCTTTGCTCGACCAACACTCAGGGGAGCTCCTGGGTCTGATCCGAACAGCCCTGGCCTCGACAACGGACAACAAGGCGCGGGTGGCCGCAACCATCGCCGCCTACTTCGAGTTCGTGGATCGCGACGGCGCCCCGTTCCGCCTGGTCTTCGAGTCGGACCTCAACAATGAGACGGCGGTTCGCGAGCGGGTCGACAAGCTCTCCGAGGACTCAGCCAGGGCGATCGCCGAGGTGATCAAGGAGGACACCGACCTGCCCGATGACGAGGCGCATCTGCTGGGTATGGCGCTGTCGGGCATGGCCCAGATCTGTGCGCGGTTCTGGCTGTCGCAAGGTTCCTCGATCCCGCGCGGCGAGGCGGCCCGACTTGTGGCGGCCCTGTCCTGGCGTGGTCTGGGCGGCTTCCCCAAGATCGAACGGGAAGGATCTGGCACCGGCGCAGGTTAGCCTGCAGGAGAAGGACGACGATCGGGGCATAATGCCTGGGGTCGCTGAGGATCAACCCTGACGAAAGGCTTTCCCGTGGAGGTCAAGATCGGCGTGCAGAACGTCGCGCGCGAGATCGTGGTGGAGTCCGAGCAGTCCCCCGAGGAGGTCGAGGCCCTGGTGACCAAGGCCCTGACCGATGGCGGCGTGCTCAACCTTGTCGATGGCTCGGGCCGGCGTGTCCTGGTCCCCGTGGCGACGATCGGCTATGTCGACCTGGGTGCGGCCAAGAAGGGCTCCGTAGGCTTCGGGACACTCTGACCCTTTGCTCACTCCAGGCCGGTTTGCTCAGTTCAGGCCGGTTTCTGGCCACAGATCCGGCCCAATAAGCGGTCTGAGCTGAGCAAGGGTCG
>JBDTOA010000278.1:0-2983 GCA_039933475.1 Dermatophilaceae bacterium | reverse complement strand
GCCCTGGCGGCCCTCGAATACTTGTCGTTGACAACTACGACAGCTTCGTCTTCACCATCGTGGGCTATCTCCAACAGCTCGGCGCGCAGTGCGAGGTCGTACGCAACGACGCCGTGACCCCGGGCGATGCCGCCGGCTTTGACGGGGTGCTGGTCTCACCAGGTCCCGGCACGCCGGAGGACGCCGGGGTCTCCATGGCGATGATCGAGGCCTGCGCCGAGCGCCGCCAGCCGATGCTCGGGGTCTGCCTGGGCCATCAGGCCCTGGGCGTCGTCTTCGGTGCCACCGTCAACCGGGCGCCGGAGCTCCTGCACGGCAAGACCTCTGAGGTGTTCCATGACGGCACCGGCGTGCTGAGGGGGCTGCCGTCGCCGTTCATCGCGACGCGCTACCACTCGCTGACCATCGACCCGGCCACCGTCACCGATGAGCTGGTCACGACGGCGCATACAGAGTCCGGCGTGATCATGGCGGTCCGGCACCGGATCCTCCCGCTGGAAGGTGTCCAGTTCCACCCCGAGAGCGTGCTGACGCAGGGCGGGCACCGGCTGCTGGCCAACTGGCTGCAGACCTGCGGGCTCGAGGACGCGGTCAGCCGGTCGGTGGGTCTGAGCCCGCTGGTCCACGTCGTCGCGACCTAGCTGCTCTTGTTGCGCCGAAACCACCGTTTGTCGGCGTAAAACGACGTCAGACGGTGGTTTCGGCGCAACAAGGCGGGGCTCAGGGCGCGATCGTGGCCGTATCGGTCGGGGTTGCGGTATCGGTCGGCGTCGGCGGCGGCGTCGTCGGGACCGGGGTCTGGGCAACCACCAGGTCGATCACCGTCCCGACGTCCACGGAGTCACCGACGTGGGTCTGCTCCAGGACCGTGCCCTCGGGCTTGTCGGGGCTGTCCTTGAACGTCGTCTTGGTCTTCAGCTTCAGGTTGGTGAGGTCCTGCTGGGCGGCACCGCGGTCGGCCCCGACCTCATCGGGAACCTTGACCTTGCCGCTGGACACCTTGAGCAGGACTGCCGACCCCGCAGGCACCGACTCTCCGGTGGCAGGAACGGTCTCGATGACCTTGCCCTTGTCGAGGCCGGGGTTGTCGACGGGTTGCACCTTGCTGACGGTGAGGCCGACTGCCGCCAGCGTCGTCTTGGCCGAGTCCGCGCTCTGGCCGGTCACGTCCGGGACCACCACGTCGCCGGGACCGTTGGAAACGGTGATGGTGACGGTCGCGTTCTTCGACAGCTGCTCACCGGGTTGAGGGCTCTGGTCGAAGACCTTGCCCTTCTCGGCAGCGTTCGCGGCGAAGGTGGCCGCCGGCTTGAACCCCACGGCGACCAGCTTGGCCTCGGCCTGCGCCTGGGTCAGGTTGAGGACCGTCGGCACAGCCAGCTTGGGCTCACCGTTGCTACCGCTGAACAACGCCCGGCCCGCAAGCCCGACAAGGACAAGCGCGGCAACGACGGCAACAGCGAGCAGCACGTAAGTGGCCATGTGTCGCTTCGGCGCCAGCTCGGCCGGGTCGCGACCGATCGCCGGCAAGGTGGCGGTATTGCTGTGTCTTCCCGGCGGGGGGCTGACGACCTGGGTGGCGTCGGCGGGGAACATCGCCATGGTCGGATCGTTGCCCATTTCTGCGGCGCCGGCCAGCGAACCTGCAGCGAGGGCAACCCCGGCCGCACTTCCGAGCGCCGCGGAGCTGATCGGGCGTCCGAGCCGGGCGGCTGCCAGGTCGGAGCGGAACGAAGACGCGTCCTGGTATCGCGCGTCGCGGTCCTTCACGAGGGAGTGCAGCACCACGGCGTCCAGGTTCGCGCTGATGCCCGGCTGAAAGGCGGAGGGAGGCTGGGGGGCCTGCCCGACGTGCTGGTAGGCGATGGAGACCGGCGAGCTCCCGATGAACGGCGTACGACCGGTGAGCAGCTCGAAGAGCAGGCAGCCCGTGGAGTACAGGTCTGAGCGAGCGTCGACCGGACCGCCCTGGGCCTGCTCGGGTGAGAGGTACTGGGCAGTGCCGATGACCGACTGGGTCTGGGTCATGGTGGCGGCGCTGTCGGCGATCGCGCGGGCGATCCCGAAGTCCATGACCTTGACCTCGCCAGCGGGGGTCAGCATGACGTTGGCCGGCTTGATGTCGCGGTGGACGATGCCCATCCGGTGGCTGTAGGAGAGCGCATCCAGAATGCCCTCGGTGACCCTGGCCGCCTCGATGGGCTCCATGACCGTCGTCTCGGTGAGGATCTGGCGAAGGGTGCGGCCCTCGACGTACTCCATCACGATGTAGGGCAGGGCTACGGTCGCTCCGCCACTCTCGGTCTCGTGGTCCTCGCCGCTGTCGTAGACCGCAACGATGGCAGGGTGGTTCAGGCCCGCCGCGGACTGGGCCTCGCGGCGGAACCGGGCGAGGAACGTGGAGTCGCGGGCCAGGTCCGAGCGGAGCATCTTGATGGCGACGGTGCGGCCGAGCCTGGTGTCATGACCTGCGTGGACCTCGGCCATTCCGCCGCGGCCGATCAGCTCGCCGACCTGGTAGCGCCCGCCGAGAAGACGAGATATGCCGTTCACTGCTTGCCCTTCTTCTTGCCGTTGTCCTGGCCCTTGCCCGGCGCGGACTGCTTCGTGACCGATGAGGTCACCGGAGACGTCGCGCGGGTGCTGGGGGTCGATGTCGAGGAGATGGGGGTTGTGGCCGAGTTGGGGGGCGTGCCGGTGGCATCGTTGCCACCGGCCTGGGACATGGTCACGAACGCGATAAGACCGAGCACTAGGGCCGCGGCCCCTACCAGCCAGGCCGAACGGCTACGGGTGGCGAGGAAGGGACGGGGACGGCTAGCCCTGCTCGCAGGCTCCCTTGATGGGCTGCGCCGCCCCCATCCCTCCCCCGCCGTAAGTGTCGGCATCGCTCGGGTCGGCGCGGGCATGGCCTGCGTCGGTTCTGGCGCATCGACTGACGGGCCGGCCGCCACGGGGATGGTCGTCGCGGAGGCGCCAAGTG
>JBDTOA010000277.1:0-2985 GCA_039933475.1 Dermatophilaceae bacterium | reverse complement strand
GAGACCGCTGCCGTCGCCAGGAACGCCACCTCGAAGGAGGCGGCATCGGCCAGGAAGCCGGCCACGAGCGGCCCCAGGAAGGCTCCGGCGTCCGAGGCCATCTGGAAGGTTGCTACCGGGGTACCGCCCCGACCGCCGATGACGTCCCCGACGATGGCGGCAGAGGACACCCCGAGCAAGGCCGAGCCCGTGCCGTACAGCGCCATGCCGAGGAGGAAGAGGGGGGCGCTCCCCGCCAACGCCATGGCCACCCCTGCCACAAGGCCGAAGGCGGCTCCGGCGCGCAGGAAGGGGCGCCGTCCCCGGGTGTCCACGAGCCGACCGGCCGGGATGAGCACGAGCGCCTGCACCACCGCGGACAGCGCCAGCCCGGCGCCGGTCCAGGCCGGGCCCAGCCTCAGCCCCTCGACGACAAAGAGCGGGATGAGCGACGAGCGCACGCCGAAGACAGCCCAGCCCACAGCGAAGTTGTTTGCCACCGCAGCCCGGTAGGCCGAGCTGCGCAGCGCGGTCCCGATTGTGGTGGGGGCATGGTCCGCCGTGCCCGCAGCAACCTCATGGTCGCGAAGAGCAGTCCTGGCGAGAAACACCGTGGCCACGCCCCCAGCGACCAGCAATGTGATCGCGTAGACGAAGAACGGTGCGCGCAGGGACCACGCCGTCAGCGGGCCACCGAAGGCGGGACCGGCGATCGCCCCCAGGAGGAACCCGGTCTGGTAGGTGCCGGCGGCCCTGCCGCGCTGGTTCGGCGCAACCACGCGGAGCAGCAGCGCGAACGATGACACCGTGAACATGGCCGAGCCGAAGCCACCTATACCGCGGAGCACGATGAGCTGCGGGTAGCTGTTCGCGAGCCCGGCCATCAGGCTGGAGACACCGACGATGCCGATCCCGGTGGCCAGCACCACCCGTTCGCCGAGACGGTTGACCAGCCGACCGGCCACTGGCGCTGACACGAAGCGTACGAGCGCGAAGACCGAGATGACCGCACCCGCGGCAAAGTTGCTGACGCCGAAGTTCCTGGCGAACAGCGGGATGGCCGGGGCGACGATCCCGAAGCCCAGGGCCACGGAGAACGCCACAGCGGTGAGGACTGCCACCTCAGGCGGCAGGGACCCGAAGGGGTTGCGAAAGTGGCGCATACGACCACCCATCCTCGCAGGCCGCGACCGCCGCCGCTATGCCACCTGCGCCGACCCGCCTTGAGCGCCTAGGCCGGGGGGCCGTCCAGGCTCAGCGCTTCTTGCTGGGGGGCACGATCTCGGTGTTGTTGGTGCCGTCCGCCTTGGCGTGCTTCTCCGCGCGCTTCTCCTTGATCGACTTGCCGGCCTGCTTGGACATGTGTTGTCGCGGCGACTTGTCAGCCATGGTTCTCCCTGGTTGGGACCTCGTGAACTGTGGAGCTTCGACGCTACCCCTCGTGAGTGTCTGGATCCATGGTGTCCTGCACCCTTTGTCCGGGATGCCGGGATTACCCGCCGCGATCACCCCGCAGTGACGCGCGTACCTTGAGCCCGTCCGGCAATCGGCGTCAGCAGGGCACCACCTCGACCTGTCCGTCAAGAAACCGGGTCACCTTCTTCGTCGACCTCGAGCACTGGGGCCGTGTCGAGGCCACTTCAGCAGCAGGGAAGCACATGCGAGTTATGACCCATAGCCACTTGCCCCTTTTGTTCACCGTCGCCGGCCTGACTGGGGGCCTTCGATGACTGCCACGCAACAGCCCGTGACCACACCGCAGACGCCTGTGGTCGCGCGCAAGACGCCCATGCGGTGGTTCACGGATGCCTGCGTCCACTACGTGGAACGGCTGATGCCGGACCCCTACCTGTTTGCCGTCATCCTGACGCTCATCGTCGTGGCGATGATCTTCATCCTGGTGCCGGGCGCTCAGGCAGGTGGCATCGTCGACAGCTGGTACCAAGGTGTCTGGGGCACCGACAACATCTTCACCTTCGCCATGCAGATGGTCCTGATCCTGGTCAGCGGGTACACCCTCGCTGAGGCGCCGATCATCAAGCGTGGTCTTGGCTGGCTGGCGAGCAAGCCTCGCAACCAGGTGGAAGGCGCCCTGCTGTGCTTCGGCGTTGCCGCGATCGCCTCGGTCGTCAACTGGGGCCTGGGCCTTGTCGTTGGAGCCCTCCTGGCCCGCCAGGTGGCCGCACGGCTGAGCAAGGTCAGCTTCGGCTACATGGTCGCTGCCGGCTACATGGGTTTCATGGTCTGGACCCAGGGGCTGTCAAGCTCCATCGCGCTGGCCAACACCGACCCGAAGAGCAAGCTCAACGTCATCTACTCGCTGACCCACCAGACGGTCCCCCTGAAGTTCACGATCTTCCAGCCGTACAGCTACCTGACGATTCTCGCGACCATCCTGGTCATCGGCGTGGCCATCTGGCGGATGGCCCCCGCCACCGTCGAAGAGACGGACCCTGCGGTCTTCGCCGAAGACGACGAGCTGCCCACGACACCTCGCACGGGCCGTATGTCATTCGCGGAGCGGCTGGAGAACCTCTGGATCCTGAACGTGATCCTCTTTCTCGCGTGCGCGGCCTATTTCGTCCGCAGCGGTTTTGCTCTGAACATCGGATCCATGGTCATGCTCTTCACCGCCCTCGCGGCACTGCTGCACGGGACGCCCATCCGGTTCATCCGATCCTTCACCTCGGCTGCCAAGACCTCGGGGCCACTCCTCCTGCAGTACCCCCTCTACGGTGGCATCGTCGGCCTGCTCGGCTATACCTCAGCTGAGAATGTTCGACCGCTGCAGGCGGTCATCGCGGCCTCGATCGTCTCGGGCGCCACCATGTACACCCTTCCGTTCCTCAACTACGTCGCGTCCGTGGTGATAACCCTGTTCGTGCCCTCTGGTGGTGGCCACTGGGCCGTGCAGGGACCCGTAGCAGTGAGCACGGCCATGCAGCTCGGCCAGACGTCCCCGGCCTACCTGGGCAAGATCTCCATGTCGGTCGCCATCGGCGAGGC
>JBDTOA010000276.1:0-2988 GCA_039933475.1 Dermatophilaceae bacterium | reverse complement strand
GGGCTGGATGGGTGGATGCGATCGCCGCTGGAGCAGCCAGAGTGCCTGCCAGTGCCACTGTGGCGCCGGCGGCGAGAATGCGCTTCTTCATTGGTGGTCCTTTCTCGGTGGGCCGGTCCGGTGACCGTCCTTGCCCCTCTTTCCGCGCGAGGACCCCTTGGGGATGCACCCAGCTGATGAAATTTTCGGGGAACTTCCTGACGCTTCCGATGCGAGGGGACAACACCTGCCCTCTGTGGTTGTGTCCCCCTCTGCACGGACCCGCTTGGGTCAGCTTCTTCTGGACACCAGCGCGATGTGTTGATGCTCGCCGAGCGCTCCATCGTCGACGAGGGCTATCAAGCCGCCGCGGTGGATGACGATCTCGATCAGGTCGTCGACGAGGTCGTGGACGCGCGAGGGGCGGTTGATGTCGTCCGGCTCGGCGAGGGGCGTGGCGGAGTGTTCGCCCGGGACGGTGAAGCTGGTTTCGACGGCAAGCATCAGCGGTGGGCGGCGGCGGCACTCCAACAAGGCTTCCTCGATGCCGGTGGCGACTCGTTGGGGGTCTCGTTCGAGGGTTTCGCGGACGAGGGCCAGCGCGCTGTGCTGTAGGGAGATCAGGTACTTCTCCAGGGCGATGGAGGAGCCGCGCAGGATGTCGGCCGGGGTCGGGTACCCAGCGGTGTCGAGCTGCCCGGCCAGCCGCTCGAGGTGGCCGGAGCGCTCGGTGAAGGTGGCCAGGAGCGCCTCGGGCCCGGCCAGGACGAGGGGGCTGGGGAAGGCGAGTCGGTGCTGGCCGAGCTGGTAGTCGACCTCGGCGAGGAAGGTGTCAGTCGCCAGGGTTGGGGCCGGGCCGGTGGGCAGGTGCTGGGCGGTCTCGGTGCCCTTGGAGATGCTGGCCACCGGGGTCATCCGCGTGCCTTGGGCATGGAACAGGTGCGCGCTTTCGGCGTCAAGGGTGAGGATGAGGTGCGGTGGGGTGGCGTGCAGTGCCCGCATGAGGTCGCGGGTGGCGAAAGTGGGTTCGACGACCGCGCGGGGGGTGACGCTGATGGGGAGAACGAACGAGCGGCGTATCGCGAGGCTGACATACAGGGCCTGCCCGCTTTCGGCGGGCTCGTCGGCGACCTGGTGGGCCAGGTCCCGAAGATCGGCCAGGAGTCGGCCCCGGGCGGGGAGCTCGTGGCTGTCGAGCTCAGACTCGGCCTGGCTCACCAGGGCCGTCATCAGGGCTCGGTCCGAGTCCAGCATCCGCGGCGCCGGCGTGGTCGGCACCAGCACCGAGATGCATGGATATCCGGGGGCGACGGTCAGGTCGGCGATGGTGCGCCAGCGCAGCAGGCCTCGGCGGGTGGTGAGTTCAGTCATGTTCGCTTCCTTCTTGAATGTCCCAGACATGCCAGTGGCAGCTGGGGCGGCTGGTGGTGATGTGGCGACCGTCAGGGTGACGATGCCCTCGTGAGTCGTCGGGGTGTGCTCATCGGCTAATGGCCTTGGTCGGGCGGGTGGCGTGAAGGCTTGCGGTGACCGAGACGACCAGGCAGGCCGCGATGGCCGCCAGGGAGACGGCGATCGGGACCTTCCAGATGTCGATGAGCAGCATCTTGATGCCGACCACGATGAGGATGGCGGCCAGGCCGGCCTTGAGGTACACGAAGCGGTGCATCAGGTCGGCGAGCAGGAAGTACATGGCGCGCAGGCCGAGGATGGCGAATGCGTTGCTGGTGAAGACGAGGAACGGTTCCTGGGTGATGGCGAAGATCGCGGGGATGGAGTCCACCGCGAAGATGACGTCGGAGGTCTCCACCACGACGAGGACCATGAACAGGGGGGTGGCCACCCACTTGCCGGCGCGACGGACCCAGAACTTCTGTCCGTCATACTCCTCGGTGGTCGGGATGAGGCGCCGGGCCTGTCGCAGGACCGGGTTGGCGGACAGGTCCATCTCGTGGTTGCGGTGCCGGAACATGCGCCACCCGCTGTAGAGCAGGATGGCGCCGAACACGTAGAGGACCCAGTGGAAACGGTCGAGCAGGGCCGCCCCGCCGGCGATGAAGACCGCGCGCAGGACCAGCGCGCCCAGCACCCCGTAGAACAGCACCCGGTGCTGGTACATCCGCGGGACGGCGAAGTATCCGAAGATCAGCGCGAACACGAAGACGTTGTCAACCGCGAGGCTCTTCTCGATCAGGTATCCCGCGACGTACTCACCGCCGGCGGTGGGGCCGTACATCCACCACACCACGCCGCCGAAGGCCAGGCCGAGTGATACCCACACCGCGGTCCACACCGCAGCCTCGCGGACCCCGACGACGTGGGCATGGCGGTGAGCGAGCAGATCGAGCGCCAGCATCGCCAGGATCAAGCCGAGTACCCCGGCCCACAGCCAGACAGGTACGTCCATGGTTGCCTCCGTCAGACGTTGAAGTCTGCGGAGGTCTTTCCCACCGCCCTGCCCGGGCGGCCAGCCCACCGGGCCGGGCATCGGCTCGGCCGTACTGACGATGGGCTGCTAGGGGGTACTCCCCTCACGCAAGAACTACTATTCAGGTAATGGACCGCACCTGTCAAGAGGACTCTGAGCCCGGACATCTCGTCAGGCGAGGGGGCTGCGGGATTCTCGAGAGCCGTCGAGGCTCGGTAGCCGGCCCGGGGTTACGGGCGCTTCGTGGCGCGCGACCGACGGTTGCGACGGGTATCCAGGACAATGTCCAGGAGGGCGCCCACAGCCACGTCAGCCTCGAGCGGGTGACGAAGGCGGGCGGCACGATTGATCGTGTAGTGGTTGCGTCGCCCCACTCTGGTCCTGACCACCACCCCTGCCAGCTCGAGATCAACAACGACCTGCTGGACCGCCCGCTCGGTGATGCCCACCAGAGTCGCCACATCTCGAAGCCGTATGTCGGGGTCAGCTGTCAACGCCACCATCACATGAGCATGGTTGGACAAGAACATCCACTGGCGCGATTCCATCCGCCAAGACTAGCGAACCAGCGTTCCAGAATC
>JBDTOA010000275.1:0-3014 GCA_039933475.1 Dermatophilaceae bacterium | reverse complement strand
CCCCAGTGCTCGTCCTGACAGCGCGCAGCGCCGTCGAAGACCGTATCCGCGGCTTCCAGCTCGGCGCGGACGACTACGTCACCAAACCGTTCAGCCCCGCCGAGGTCGTCCTGCGCGTCCAGGCGGTGCTGCACCGCAGCAGCGGGCAACCAGCCCGGGGCGGGCCGGCGACCTACGGCCAGGGGCGCTTGCGCATCGACGAGCCTCGACACGAGGCATCGCTGGATGGTCACTCTCTCGAGCTGACCCCTACCGAGTGGGACTTGCTGGTGGCGGTCGCGGCGGCGCCCGAGCGCGTGTTCTCCCGCTATGAGCTGGTGAACAGGGTCCGGGGATATGAGTACGCCGGATACGAGCGGACCATCGACTCGCACGTGAAGAACCTGCGCCACAAGCTGGGCGATTCCGGGGCCGACGTGCTCGCCACCGTCCTGGGAGTCGGCTACCGGTTGTCCCTGCGCAGAGATGATCCGGCGTGAACGCGATCCGTATCGGGCTGGGTCCGCTGGGACGACGGCTGCTGTTCGCCTTTGTCCTGGTCGCGGTGTCCTCGGTCCTCGTGCTGACAGTGGCGGCGCTCATCGGCGTCGGTCAGGGCTTTGAAGCTGCCACGCAGGCAAACCGCGAGAAGGCGGCAGCCGGTGCGGCGGTTGCGGCCGGTGACGCCTACGGCAAGGCCGCGAGCTGGGAGGGCGCAGACCTCAGCCGCACCAGTGCGGTGGCCGATGCCGCCGGAGCCAAGCTGTTCGTCCTGAACTCCTCCGGCGCTCCGGCAGTCGGCACTGGACCCGGTGGTCTCCACATGGGACCGGGTCAGGGCATGGGCACCGGGCCGGTCGGGGGTCTGGGGGTCGTGAATGCGCCGGTGGTCGCAGGCGGGGTGAGCGTCGGCACCGTGCGGCTGGTGTTCGAGACGGGTGGGGCCAACCAGGCTCGCGACGTGGCCTGGTGGTGGATCGCGGTGGCCGCTGTGGTGGCCCTGCTGGTCGCCCTGCTTGCCAGCTGGGTGGTCACCCGGCTGATCGCCCGCCCGATCCAGGCGATGACGGCCGCGACCCGTGCGTTCACCGCCGGGGACCGCCAGGCTCGCGCCGGGGTGCACGGTCCGGGTGAGCTCGGCGAGCTGGCAGGGGCGTTCGACCTGATGGCCGACACGGTCGCACGCTCTGAACGGGACCGTCGCAACCTCACCGCGGACGTTGCTCATGAGCTGCGTACCCCGCTCGCTGCCCTGCAGGCGGGGCTCGAAGAGCTGCGCGACGGCCTGGTTGAGGCCACTCCTGAAGGGCTCGCCGGTCTGCACGACCAGTCCCTGCGGCTCGGGCGGGTCGTCAGCGACCTGGCCGAGCTCTCGGCGGTGGAGGCGAGCGGTCTTCCCGTGCAACCAACCGAGGTGGACCTGGCCCAGGTCGCCGGCGACGAGCTGGCAGTGCACGAGTCCCAGCTGCGGGCTGCCGGGCTGGTGGTTGGCAGCCAGCTGGACGGACCATTGATGGTCCGGGCGGACTCCGGCCGGTTGCACCAGGCGGTAGGCAACCTGCTGGCCAACACCGCCCGCTACTGCAGTCCTGGCGATGAGGTCACCCTCGTGTTGCGCGCCGAGGGCGGCCAGGCGGTGCTGGACGTCGTCGACTCGGGCCCAGGCATCCCCGAAGATGAGCTGCCCCAGATCTTCGACCGGCTCTGGCGCGGTCGCGCAGCGCGAAAGGTCGCCGGCTCAGGGATCGGCCTGGCCGTCGCACGCGAGATCGTCGTAGCCCACGCAGGCACCATCGAGGCGTCCTCGCAGGAGGGCGCCGGGACGACGATCACGATCAGGCTGCCGCTGAGCTGCAAGGCTGCCCCCGCCTGAGCCTGGTTGCCCGTGCACGGGTCCCGTCCCGACCCTTCCGCGTCGGTGCAGGGCAGCACGAGAGCAACGGCGGCCTTCGTCCTGCGCGCGTCACGTTCTGCTCGCGTCACGTTCTCGGGGCGGCGGGATCCACATCCGATCTCCACATCCAGCACACGGGCTTTACAGCGGCGCCGTCAAGTATCGGGAGAACGAAGAACCCACCCGATCAAGGAGAGACACCATGTACAAACGCACCGCTGGTCTTATTCTCACCGGCGTCCTGGCGACCGCCGCCGGCGCCGTGGCGATCACCCCTGCCTCAGCTACGACCTCCGACAACGTGGTCACCAGCCGGCTCGCCCACATCAAGAGCGCGCTCAGCGGACTGGTCACCGACGGCACCCTGACCCAGGCACAGGTCGACAAGGTTGCCGGGACCCTCGAGAGCCAACCCCCGATGGCCGGCATGGGCGGCGCGATGGGCGGCAGGGGCGCCATGGGCGGCCGGGGCGGTGGCGTTGCCGGGATGGGTATGACGCAGTCCCACGACGCCGCAGCCAAGGCGCTCGGCATGACCAGCGATGAGCTGTATGCCGCGGTGCAGGGCGGCAAGAGCATGGCGGATGTCGCCAAGGACCAGAAGGTCAGTGTCGACAAGGTGGTCAAGGCCATGGTGGCCGATGCAGAGGCCGACCTCGCCGCAGCTGTGAAGGCCGGCACCCTGACCCAGGCGCAGGCTGACACGATGAAGAGCTCCCTGACTGAGCGGATCACCGACATGGTCAACGGCGTCCGGGGCGGCATGGGCATGGGCCGGGGCGCTGGTGGCACGGGGTATGCGCCGTCCAACGGCAACATCTCAGGGGGCACCTCGACCGTTCCTTCGAGGACAACCTGACCAAGGAGAACAGCCGGGATTTTCCCCCGACCGCGAGCGAGCGCCCACACCTGATGGTGTGGGCGCTCGCTTTTCCGCCCGACGGAGCAGGTGCACGGCGGGAGCCGATGGCCGGCCCTTTATGGCTTCCAAGAAATACCCTATGGGGTATTATGCAGACGCTGCCCTGGCCGGTCCTGCCCAGCCGTTGGGGCGCTCCTGAGCAGACGACCGACGACGATGGAGGACTTGATGCGCTCAACCCCCGATACTGATCCGTCTCGCTTTCCGTCAGTGGATCCG
>JBDTOA010000274.1:0-3035 GCA_039933475.1 Dermatophilaceae bacterium | reverse complement strand
CAACCAACCGCGACGAGCCGGCAAACGGCGGGCTCGCTCGGGGTCACGAAGTGACTATGGACGTCGAGGCCGCGATCGCCAACGACCTGCCCGGTACCGCTGTCCAGACGCACTTCGAACCTGAGCACTCTCACCCGGCCTGTCGACACGCACCGGCGACCTACCGGGTCGCCTTAACGGTCACCACGCCGTTCATCGACGGCATCTCGGCGTGGTAATAGCAGAGGAACTTGTAGCGGCCGGTGGCACCGAAGCCCGGAAAGGTCGCCCGCTGCCCCTTTTCGAGGTTCCCTGAGGTGTAGGACCACCCAGCTTTGGGGGCAGCGCTCCAGGTGTGTGCCGCAACGTCGTCGTTGATGATCTCGATCGGCTGACCGACGATGACGACCGGTGCGGCAGGAACGTAGGCGAAGTTGCGGATGTGCACCACGAGCGGTTCGAGAGCTGGCCCCTTCGTCGCAGAGGGCGGGATGGCGATGGTCGCTGAGGAGGTCGCAGTAAGCGGAGTCGAACTGGTGCCCGGCGTAACGGTCCCGCCGCAAGAGGACAGGAAGAGGAGCCCGGCGCCTACGGCAAGCAGCCGCGCTGGGGAGCTCATCGCGGCACGGCGTACACGACGATGTTGTCCGCGTAGTGGTGGGTCGCCTGGTCGAAGGCGCCCCCGCACGTGAGCAGCACCAGCCGGGGTGGGACGTCCATGGCAAACACCTCAGCCACAGGCAGCGAGGCCTTGGCGTAGCTGCGACGGGCCACGACGGTGTACCCGGAGGACTCCCCCGTTGCGTTCTCGAGCACTATCTCATCACCCGGGCGTGCCTCACTAAGGCGAAAGAACGCACCCAGCCCCAGCGTTGCACTGTCAACGTGGCCGTCGATCACGACGCTGCCGGAAGCCAACCCTGGTCTGGCGCTACCGCTCCACCAACCCAGCTGCCGGGGATTGGCAGGTACACCCAACAACCCGTCGATGCCGACCGAAACGGGTAACACGGTCGCGTCGACGTGCAGGCGCGGCAACCTCAGGCGAGTCGGCGGTGGCACGAGGGCGGCAGGACGGCTGGACCCGAAGGTCGGTCCAGCAGGTGGGAGAGGAGCGACGCGCGGAAGAGGGACGGCGCCCACGTTGCGGCCCGCTGCCACCGTGGCGGTTTGGGCCAACAGGATGCCGCCGACCACGAGACAAGCCATCCCTGCCGTCAGGAGGAACCACCATCTGCCGATTGCCTCCTGACGGCGCGTGGCTGAGAGCCCGGTCAGCGCCGCACCAGGCGCCAACCTGCAGCCCCGGCCAGCCCGGCGCCCACGACCATCAGGGCAACGAAGGCGCCGGTCGTGTCCTGGGATGTCCCTGCCTGGCCACCGGATCCTGCGTTGACGCCGCTAGGCGTTGCGGAGGCAACCAGCTGACCACGCAGGGCGCCCGCCGGCTTCGCCGGAGTGTGGATGTTGACGTAGTAGCCAGCCGAGTTGGCCGCGATCGCCGCGGCGACGGCCGGGGTGGCCGTCTTGCAGATACTGGCGCCGTTGATGGACTTGGCGTCAAGCGGCACCACGACCGCGCCGTTGACTCCCGAGGCACCTTTGTGGATATGGATGGCGACCGCACCCGTGACGTTGCTCGTCACCTTGGCGCAGACGACGCCAGTGGTGGTGTTGACGGTCAACGTGGCAGTGCCCGTCAGACCGGCGGCCCCGCCTGTCTCGTTGGCGCTGCTGAGGACTGCAGTGAAGCTTTGGGTGGCTGCTGATGCCGCGCCGGCAGTGAAGAGAAGCGCCGCACCCGCGAGCACGGGGGCGACAGCTGCAACCGATATGGCTCTCGGGATCATGTTCGTCCTCCTGGTGGCCGCGGCGGGAGACTGGACGTTCCCTGCGAGTCGACGGCCGTACCTACGAATACGTCGGCGACGCCTGGCCGGTTCAACGCGATGTCACAGAGCGTGAAACTTGGTTCGTCCGGTGCCGTCCGTCCTGTGAACGCCGATTCCTACCTCGACGGGTGCCCCCGGATCGTCTCGGCCCTCATGCCATGCTCAGGACATGGCTGATTTCACTGTTGAAACCACGAACGGCGTTGTTACGTCGTACTCGGGAGTCGGGGCGCGACACGACCTCAATGCTCAAAGCGGGGTCCTGGTGGTCTGGGACGGGAAGGGTAAACGCTTGAAGTTCTCCCCGCACGGTTGGCGCTCCGTGGTGGATGTGGACGACCAGGCCAATCGCTGATTTACCCAGTTCACACCCATCGCAGGCATTTCCCGCGATTGCGGGCCACTCACCTGGATCTGCACGATGATGTGGGGATGATCGACGCCGCCTTGCTGACCCAGATCACCAACTTCGACCGCTGCGTTGCCGAGCGCGACAAAGAAATGGCCGAGTCTGTACTGGCCCTCGACTACGCACTGGTGCTCGTCCAGCCAGTGTTGGCTGTCATGCCCCGGACACGCTGGCTGGAGGTTCTACCCGACTATGTTGTGCACTCCTATGAGGTCCAGGAGAAAACCCTTGACGTGAGCGGGAACTGTGCGGTGATGATTCAACGCGTTGCGATGCAGGCCACGGTCCTCGGTTCGGATCGGAGTGGGTTGTTCGTGATCTCTGACGTGTGGCTCTTACAGAACGACGAGTGGCGCGTCTGGCGTCGACACTCCACCCCGCTGGCAGCCGGTGAGATTCCCGGCGCAGTCTGATCGCGTCTAGAAGAGTGAGCTGCCGCGTGCTTTGTCCGCCCGCCGATCGGTGACCGGACACCCCTCCTGCTGCGGGAGATTCGGGCTACCCGTCGGAATCGTTCTCGTGGTTGGCAGTCGCCTCGATCCAGTCGATCGCGGCATCGGAAAGCAAAAAACCGCCAGGCCCGTTGTGACCGATCGGAGAGGCATCGGAAGTCACGTCGCCGCCCGCCTCTGCGATCTGCCCCAATACGGTGGTCCGCACAACGTCTCCGTTGTTCGCAATCAACCACTCCTGGGTCGCGGGATCCAGCTTCGGCCACCACTCATCGATCCTCATGCGACGAGCCTGCCACGCCT
>JBDTOA010000273.1:0-3037 GCA_039933475.1 Dermatophilaceae bacterium | reverse complement strand
GCCCATGCGAGCATCGGCAGGTCGTTGGGCATGTCTCCGAAGGCAAAGACGTCGGCGGCTTCGATGCTGTGGGCGAGGCACCACTCCCCCAGTGCGAAAGCCTTGGTCACCCCCGCGGCACTGATCTCCGCCAGACCAGGGACCCCTGAGTAGGAGACGACAGCCCGATCACCGACGACCTCCTCGACCACCCGGTGGAACTCATCAGCGGGCACGCCCTCGTTCCGCGCCAGGAACTTGCCGGGCAAGGGGTCGAGCAGCTCCTCGACGATGACCGCAGTGAGGTCCTGAGCAGTCGTGCGATCACTTCGGAACGCCCGTTCCCGCCTGAACCCAATTCGGCTCTCGACCGCAAAGGCTATGCCTGGCAGCGCCTTTCGCAGATCTTCGGCCAGCTGAGCAACGACTCCGGCCGGAATGCAATGCTCCTCAAGGATTCGGCCACGCCGGATGTCGTAGACGAAGGCTCCGTTGCCGCAAAGAACGATCCCGTGCTCTCCAACGAGGTCAGCGAGATCGTGCAGCCAACGCGGCGGGCGTGCGGTAACGAGCACAACACCAGCGCCAGCGCGCTCGACCGCAGCCAACGCAAGTCGCGTCCGTTCCGAACAGGTGCCGTCGCTGTGCAGCAAGGTGCCGTCCAGGTCCGTGGCGACGAGCCGGGGCAACGCTGTTGGCGATGTCTTGGAGGTCACTGGGCGGGGACGCCCCCCACCACCTGAAAGCGAACGCTTCGTGTGACGACATCCGCCTCGACGAGCTCCACCATGGCCTCGGTTCCGGCGTCGGCCGGGGATGCGCCTCCCAGCGGGGCCAGGATCGCCGGGTCGCTGATCTGCACGAGGCCGTCTTGCTTCCCCACGTCGACGACGGTGCCGCGGAACCGCTCGCCGATGCGATGTTGCAAGGCAGCCGCCTCCACGGCGTCTGTGGAGGCTCTCTCGACGGCGCTGGCCAGATGGTCCGAGGCACTCATGATCTCCGAGAGGGTGGGCAACGCGCGGCGCACCCAGTCCGGGACGGCGGTGTCACGGCAGATGGACTCGCACGCCACCAGGCCGAAGCGGTCGACCAGCCGGCGCAGCGGAGCGGTCACGTGCGCGTAGGGAGCGGCCACCGCGGCATGGCGGGTCAGCTCAGGGACGCCGCCATCGAACGGGGTGTAGCTGGCGCCGCGGAACAACGCCGTCGCCTCATGGACCAGGGCCAGATGTCTGGGGTTCCTGCGGTCCAGCGAACGCAACAGCTCGCCATACAGGACGGTGGGGGGCCACTCGACTCCCAAGGCCCGAGCCTGCCGGCGAAACTGCTTGATAGCGCCACGATCTGGCTCGGGCATCGTGCGCAGGATTCCCACCCCGGCGTGCAACATCATCTCGGCGGCCGCCATACCGGTCATCAGGGAGATCTGGGCATTCCAGTCCTCCGCGGCGACAGGTGGCCGAAACGAAAGCACGTACCGGCCTGCCTCATCAAGGCTCACCTCCTGCTCGGGCAGGGGCAGACTCGCCCCACCGCGTGCCTCCTCGAGGGCGATGCGTCTTTCGCCGACCTCCTTGAGAAGAACGAGGCAGTCCTCGGCCGTCCCCGCGTCGACCGCCGACTGGACCTGCGCGTAGTCCAGACGCGTCTTGCTGGACACCATCGCCCGATAGACGTCGACCGACGTTCCGTCGCCGTCCTGGTCGAGCTGCATGTCCCAGACGAAGGCCGGTCGCACCTGGTTGGGTAGCAGGCTGGCAACGTCCTCGCTGAGCTGCCCGGGGTGCAGGAGGGTCGGATGGTCCGGCGCGTAGATGGTCTGTCCACGCCTGCGCGCTTCGATATCGATGGCCCCAGCAGGCTTCACGAAGGCTGGGACGTCGGCGATCGCATAACGAACCCGGTAGCCCTTGCCCACTCGCTCGATGTGCATTGCCTGATCGAGGTCCATCGACCCCGAGGGATCGATCGTCAGGAAGGGCAGCGCAGTCTCGTCGCGTTCAGGAAGCTCAGCAGCGCCCAGAGCAGCCTCTGCCTCCGCCAGAACCTCGGGTGGAAAGTCACCGGGAACCTTGAGCTCAGCTCGAACCGCATCGAAGGCCTGGCGAAGCTGGAGATGGTCGATCGCCGCCTCGCCCGGCGCCCGCGTGCTCTTGACCAGACTGATCCGCCGCTTGGACATGGATTCACCCTAACCAGAGCCCTTCGCCGAGGACCGCCGCCCGCACGCCTACAGTCGGGACGTGCTGATTCTGCTACCGCCCTCGGAGTCCAAGACCGGACGCGCCGGAGGCAGGCCCGCCGACCTCGAGCGCGTCTCCTTCCCTGAGCTCGCCGCCACGCGGGCCAAGGTCGCGGCTGCCCTTGCCCAGATCAGCGCGTACCCGGAAGCCCCGGCCTTGCTGGGAGTCAGCGCCAACCTCCGCGCAGACATCGCCCACAACCTTCGTCTCGGGTCTGCTCCGGCGGTGCGCGTTGCCGACCTCTACACCGGAGTTCTGTATGACGCACTCGACCTGGCCTCGATGGACCCGGTTGCCCGCCGGCGCGCTAACCGCTGGCTGGTCGTGGTCTCGGCCTTGTTCGGCGCCCTGCGCCCCGCCGACAAGATCCCCCCGTATCGCCTGTCCATGGGCGTGAACCTGGGCGAGCTTGGTCCGCTTGCGGCGGTATGGCGTGGGCCCCTTGCCACGGTGCTACCGCTCGCGGCTGGGAGCGGGATGATCGTGGACGCCCGCTCGAGCACGTACGGCGCAGCCTGGGTGCCACAGGCCATCCTGGCCAGCCGCTGGGTCCAGATCCGCGTCCCCGGCGCGACGCACATGGCCAAACACACCCGCGGCCTCGTGGCCCGCTACCTCTGCCAGACCGGGGTTGACGCCAAGAGTGCTCAGGCCCTGCAGCAGGTTGTCGGCCAACGGTTCGACGCGAAGCTCGTCAAACCTGTCCGCCCCGGCCATCCGTGGGTCCTGGACACCAGCATTCGCTGACCTCACACCTCTCTTGTTGCGCCGAAACCACCGTCTGAGGCCGGTTCGGAGCCGCAAACGGTGGC
>JBDTOA010000272.1:0-3061 GCA_039933475.1 Dermatophilaceae bacterium | reverse complement strand
GACGGGAGCCCGCGCAAGTGGCGGGTCGAGAACAGCTGGGGCGACGAGAAAGCCGACAAGGGCTTCTGGACGATGAACGACAGCTGGTTTGGCGAGCACGTGTTCGAGATCGCGGCACGGCGTGACCAGCTGCCGCCGGAGCTGTTGAGCGCGCTGGCGGCCGAGCCCATCGTGCTTCCAGCCTGGGACCCGATGGGTTCGTTGGCCCGCTGACTATGTCGACGGTCGCCGTGGCGGGTTTGACATCGTTCGCCGCCTTGTCAGAGGGTGGATGGCTTCCGAAGGACCCCACCAGACAGGAGCGACCTTGCTTACGTTGACCGAGCACGCCCAGACCGCCGTCCGCACCCTGACGCAGGATCCCGAGGCCCCCGAGAGCGCCGGGCTGCGCATCACGCCAGGCAACGACGGGCTCGAGCTCATGCTCGTCGCCGAGCCAGTGCCCGGTGATGCCCTCATCGAGGACGGCGGTGCGCGGGTGTTCGTCGAGCCCCAGGTCGCGAAGCTGCTCGATGACCAGACCCTGGACGCCCAGGTCGAGGACGGAAACCTCAATTTCTTTCTCGCCGCGCCCGACGCGCTGTCTTCACCCGAGGGCAGCGACGATGAGTCTCAGGCGCGACCCGACGGCACACGTCCGGAAACACTGCCCGAGTAGCTCGGCGCCGCGAGCGAAGGGCCAAGGGGCCTACGGCGTCTTTCCGCAGGGCACCGCCTTGGAGTAGCCGCCAACATCGTGGTGGGCCAAATACACGCGGTTGGCGCCGTCGATTCGAGCGGCGACCCGGCATGAGGGCTCGAAGCCGTCAACAGCGTGGACCTCGGTTCCGACCGGGAGGAACGCCGCGTCGCCGTCCACGTTCGGCCCGGGCGTCTCGCTGAACTTCAGAGCGCTCAGCTGACAGCGAACCCGGCCGACCACCGCTCCCAGCTGCGCCGAGGTCACGGGGGGCACCTGGCCATCGAGCCCGGCGATGTACTGCGTTCCAGAGAGCTGGACGAAGTCAATCCAGTCGACCATCACCACCTCGTTGCCATGAACGCGGTTCGTGTTTGCGCAGGCTGACGTGGGCGCCCACCTGTGAGTGGGACCAGCGGTGGAGCTGGGAGCCCCGGCCAGGTCGACCAGCTGGCTCGGGCTCGCGCAGGCGACGGTAAGGAGTAGTGGTAACCCAGCGAGCACAACGATGGACAGGCGCTTCATGAGCACCTCCTTCGGTCAGTCGCGAAAATCGACTCCTTGCAGCTCCTCGAGTGTGACGCACAGCGCGACGCTCAGGTTCCACCGTCGGTCCTGGAGGCCCGCAAGCTCCTGATGTCCTCCTGATGTCACTGTTCACGCTGTCAGGCGAGCCATCACGGAGAATACGAGGGACGCGAGGACTGCCGCGCCCAACAGGCGACGGAAGGGGTTCACCCCACGAACCAGCTCGTCTGCCGACCACAGCGCGAGAGCCGCCGACGCGAGGACAGACAGAGAGCCGCCTACCCAACCCTTGGGGTGGCCCACCCACATCACCACCGACGCGAGCAGCCACACGCCGAGCGGCCAGTTGGGCAGCTGCACCAGCGTGATCCGCCCGTTCTTGCGGCTGCGGAACATCCAGTCCACAAAACCTCTGTCATCTCCCAACGGCGCAGGAGCTTTCAGGGCCCGGCGCTTGGGGTGGACGTCCTTTTCGAAGGTCCCCGGGGGTCGGTGGTGCTCCGCGTCAGTGTCTCGTCCGCCGACTGTTTCTGCGGGCATGTGTCTTCCCCTCAATCGATGGTGGACCTCAACCGGGTCGTCAGATACCCGGGGCCGCGACCACCGGAGCCTGCCTTGTACCCGAACCATTTTGGCTCAAACCGCCGCAGTTCGTTCGGGGCTCTGGTGGCCGATCGTCCTGCGTCTAAGAAACCCCCGCCCGGCAACTTCATCCCGAACAGCGATGGTGAGGGCGGACAGGTCATCTCGAGCGGTGACTCGGGTGGCAACTGACCCTTGCGGTCTGTGCCAGGCGACCGTCCGCTTGACCGTGGAGCGCTAAGGCCGGTGAAGTCGCCTCCCATCAGGCTGTCAAATAACCAGGCGACGCACCGGCTTGACGCCCGCTACGCTCTCGTGGTGGATATCCGCTTGCGGCCGTTGACGCGCGGCGACATCCCGGTCTGGGTAGACCTCATGGCACGGATCGAGGACGTCGACCGCACCGGTGAGCACTTTGGGGTCGCCGATCTGGAAGAGGAGATGGCGGACCCCGACGTCGTGGTCGGCAAGGATTTTGTCGGCGCCTTCGACGGCCCGGACATGGTCGGTTTCTACTCGGTCCTGCTGCGTGGCGTGGCCCGAGGGCACGTCATGATCCAGGTCGAGGGGTCGGTGCTGCCTTCGAGACGGGGCCAGGGCATTGGCACGTTGTTGGTGGCCGGGATGGTGGAGCGTGCCGCCGAGGTGCGCGCAGGGGTACGTCGTGAACTGCCGGCGAAGCTCACCATCGCCGGACTCACCTCGAACCTGGCCCAGAGGGACCTGCTCGGCTCCGCCGGGATGGGGCCCGAGCGGTGGAGCTTCATCATGGGCACACAGCTGGACCATCTACCGCCACCTGAGTCGGCGCCCGACGGCTATGGGCTTCGCACCTACGACCATTCGATGGCCGACGCGGTCCGTGAGACCCACAATCGTGCCTTTCGCGACTATCCCAACTTCACGCCCTGGTCAAAGATCGCCTGGGAGCACAACGTCACCGCGTCACGCAGCTTTCGCCCGCAGCTGTCCTTTGTGGTGGTTGTGGACGGCTCTGATGAGATCGTGGCCTACCTGAAGACGGTGGAGTTCGAAGCCGACCTTGAGGCCACCGGGCGCCGCGAGGCGTACGTCGGCGGGATCGGGACAGTGGAGGAGCACCGGCGCCAGGGCCTGGCGACCGCGCTGCTGGGCCACAGCCTCCATGCTTACCGGGACGCGGGCTTCGAGGAGGCCGCGCTGAGTGTGGACTCCGAGAACCCGACCGGCGCACTGGGCGTCTACGAGCGCGCCGGTTTCAAGGTCGAGTCTCGGTGGACCGATTACTCTCTG
>JBDTOA010000271.1:0-3065 GCA_039933475.1 Dermatophilaceae bacterium | reverse complement strand
CTGGAGGCGAAGCCCCCGTTGACAGAGCGCCCGTTGACATAGAGTGGACCAACATGTCCGCCGGTGCCCAGAGCTCGACGCGTTCGGCCCCCGGCCTGCGCCTCGCCACGATCGGCGGGGTGCCGGTCTTCATCGGCAGATCCTGGTTGTTCATCGTCCTGTTCATCGTGGTCTCCTACGGCCCCCAGATCGCGAACAACCGCCCCGACCTCGGATCGGGCGCGTATGCCGTCGCCGCCGCGTACGCCGCACTGCTGCTGGTCTCGGTCCTGGCCCACGAAGCGGCCCATGCCGTCGTTGCGACCCGGTCGGGATACCGGGTGAACCGCGTCGTGGCCGATCTCTGGGGCGGGCACACGGCCTACGACTCCTCCAACACCCGACCAGGGGCCAGCGCTCTGGTGGCCATCGCGGGGCCCGGAGCCAACGCAGCGCTTGCTCTGGTGGGGTGGCTGGCAGCGCCCCACATCGCCGGCGACGTTCTTCTCATGCTGGTCAACGCGCTGGTGTTCACGAACTTCTTTGTCGCCGCGTTCAACCTCCTGCCTGGGCTACCGCTTGACGGAGGGTTCCTGGTCGACTCCCTCGTCTGGCGGATCACCGGCCGACGCGAGAGCGGGCTCATCGCCGCCGGCTGGTGCGGTCGGGTCGTGACAGCTCTCGTCGTCCTGTGGTTCGTGGGTCGGCCAATGGTCGATGGACAGGTCCCCAGCCTGTTCAGCGTCATCTGGGCATTCTTCATCGGCGCCTTCCTCTGGGTCGGCGCCACCAACGCGATCCGCTCGGGGCACGCGAGCCGGCTGCTGGCCGGCATCCGGATCGACTCCGTATGGCGTCGTGCCGCGTCCCTGTCGGCCGGGGCCAGCGCCGCACAGGCTCTTGACCTTCGCCTCAGCGGCCCGGGGGGTACCGCCGTGGTGGTCGAGGACGATGGCCGCAACCCGATCGGGCTCCTGGACGACGATGCCCTTCGCGCGATCCCCGAGCAGGCGCGGGCCAGCGTCTCAGTCACCAGTGTGATGCTTCGGCAGCCGGACGGGTGGGTGGTCGAGGCGACCCCGGACCAGTCGATCGCTGCCGTGGTGGGTGCCATGCAGCGGCTCGGGGTCGGTGCCGTGCCGGTACGGGGCCCGGGGGGTCGGATCGATGGCATCGTCCTCGCCGTTGACCTGGAGGCGGCACTGTCACGAGGTCGGGCCTCGCGGACCTAGACTTGCCCGCCATGAGCCAGGGCACCCCAGAAGAGCCGAATGACCAAGCCCCTCCCGGGCCGGCTGACGACGGAGGAGCGACCGGGGCACACCTGCGGCGTGGGCCGTTCAACGTCGGCGAGCGCGTCCAGCTGACTGACCCCAAGGGCCGCCTGCACACGATCACCCTGGTGGTCGACAAGGAGTTCCACACCCACCGCGGCCGGCTCGCCCACAACGACCTGATCGGCGCCCCTGACGGCTCAACCGCGAAGAACACTGCCGGGGTCGAGTATCTCGCCGTCCGGCCGCTGCTGGCCGACTACGTCCTGTCGATGCCACGCGGGGCTGCCGTGATCTATCCCAAGGACTCTGGCCAGATCGTGGCGATGGCCGACATCTTCCCCGGGGCCCGTGTGGTCGAGGCCGGGGTCGGGTCCGGTGCCCTGAGCATGTCTCTGCTCCGGGCTGTGGGAGACCGCGGGCACCTTCACTCGTTCGAACGGCGTCAAGACTTTGCCGACATAGCCCGCGGTAACGTCGAGAGCTTCTTCGGTGGCCCTCACCCGGCCTGGGAGGTAACCGTCGGGGACCTGGTCGAGGCCCTGCCCCTGTTCGTCGCGCCGGGAACCGTCGATCGGGTCGTGCTGGACATGCTGGCGCCCTGGGAGTGCCTGGACGTCGTTGCTGACGCCCTGGCGCCCGGCGGTGTCCTCATCTGCTACGTCGCGACGACCACACAGCTCTCGAGAGTGGCCGAGGCCTCACGCGACCACGGCTCGTTCACCGAGCCGGCCGCCTGGGAGTCCATGGTGCGCGGATGGCACCTTGAGGGACTTGCGGTGCGACCCGAGCACCGTATGCACGGGCACACCGGCTTCCTGATCACGACCCGCAGGCTCGCCCCCGGCGTCACACCCCCGCTGCGCAAGCGCCGCCCCGCCAAGGGCAACCATGACGAGGATGCAGTCACCGGCGAATGGTCCCCTGAGGACGTGGGGGAGAGGCTGTTGTCGGACAAGAAGATCCGACGCGTTCGGCGATCTTTCATAGATAACTTCACCGTCGCCGCGGTCTGCGGCTAGGGTCGAAGTGTCGGTTTTCGAACGAAGCCGACGGGCGCCCGCGAGGAGGTTCCGAGATGTCCGACAACTCGCCTCAGCATGAGGAGCAACATCCGTCTTCGGTCGAGCCGGTTGACCCGGCCGAGGCCGAGCGCCAACAGGCCCTGCTCTCCGCCGAGGTAGCCGCACTGCGCCGACGGCTGGAAGCATCGCCAACTCGTTCGCCCGACCTTGAGAACCGCGTCCTGCAGATGCAGACCTCCCTGTCCACCTTGTCCTCCCAGAACGAGCGTCTGGTCAGGGCGCTCAAGGAGGCACGCGAGCAGATCATCACCCTCAAGGGCGAGGTCGACCGCCTGGCCCAGCCGCCGTCGGCCTACGGGCTGATCCTCGAGTCCTACGACGACGCCACGGTCGACATCCTCACCGGCGGGCGCAAGATGCGGGTCGCCGTCTCACCTTCTGTTGACCCCAGTGAGCTGTCCGCCGGACGCGAGGTCATGCTCAACGAAGCTCTCAACGTGGTCGCGACCTGTGGCTTCGAGCGGATCGGCGAGATCGTCATGCTCAAGGAGCTCCTGGGCGACGACCGGGTTCTCGTGGTGGCGCACTCCGACGAAGAGCGCGTATGCCGGATGGCCGAAAGCCTTGAAGGAGAGCCGATTCGGGTTGGCGACGCGCTGCTGCTGGACTCGCGTTCTGGTTTCGTCTACGAGCGCATCCCGAAGGCCGAGGTCGAGGACCTGGTCCTCGAAGAGGTGCCTGACATCGACTACTCCGACATCGGAGGTCTCGCCAGCCAGATCGAGGC
>JBDTOA010000270.1:0-3111 GCA_039933475.1 Dermatophilaceae bacterium | reverse complement strand
CGCACGCCTCTGGAAATCATCCCTGGGCAGTCGCTTGTGGCACATTTATGGCACATCAGGAACGTCAATCCGCCGGTCGTGGTTCGAGTGTGACCTGCCCCCATCACGTCTGCGCAGGTCAAGCGCCTGAGATCCCGTCCGGGCCGTGTGGGGGCAAGGGCCTGTGGCACATCTATGGCACACGCCCGAATGACGTCGACGAGACACCACAACGGCGGTGAGAGCCAATTCGGACGAACTCAAGCCGTGTCACGAGGGATCCGTTTGCGGAAAACCCCGCCTCGCCAAGTTGGCGTACCTGGCGCATACTGTAGGCATGACCAAAGACTTGACCGAACTTTCCGTCAGCCAGGCAAGGGATCACTTCTCCGATGCCGTGAACCGGGCTGCATTCGGTGGTGAGATTACCTACGTCACCCGTGGCCGCAATCAACAGCGCGCCGCTGCGATTGTGCCAGCCGAGCTCGTCGAGCAATACGAAGCAATGATCGACCTCGAAGACGGTCGGATCGCTCTCGAGCGGCTGGCCGACCTCAAGGCAGGCCGTACGGCGACGGTCCCGGCAGATGAGGCGGCTCGAGCACTCGGGCTGTGAGTGCACCTGGGCCCTACATCGTCCAATATGACCCCAAGGCTCTCAAAGAACTAACCAAGATCGACAAGCCAGCAGCCCGCCGTATCGTCAAGGCCATCGACGCCTTGAGCGGCGACCCGCGACCGAGCGGGACAAGACCCCTGGTCGGATATCCAGACCTCTGGCGGATCCGGGTCGGTGACTACCGCGTTGTCTACACGGTCCAAGACGCGGAACTCGTGGTTCTCGCACTGCGGGTCGCCCATCGCAGCACGGTCTATCGCAATCTCTAACAGCGGCCTGCCGGTGCCCGTCGTCGACTCGAGCATCCGCAGGACGATCCATCACCGGACCAGAACGCAGACCGATCGCGGCGCTATGAGCGGACAAACACAACAGCGCCTTCTACCCCTTTCGCGGCGAAGCAGTTGTTACTTCGTCCCGACACCGTCGCCAGGCAGGGGCCGATCGCCGTTCCTGGCTGTCGTGCGCCAGCCGGGAGGCCAGCTAGGCGATACGGCCTTGACGCGTTGATCGCGGTCGGCGTGGTCGGGCGGTGTGGGTCAACGGCGTATTAGGCATCGTCGCCGAAGCCGACGGAGGCCCCCGGCTTGAGCGAAGACTGCAGGTCCGGCAGAACCTTCAGAGTGCGCCGAGCTGTCGCAACATGCCGAGGTCGTCCCGGATTGCCCAGCGCTCGGCGATCCGCCCTTCGGCGAACCGGTACGCCGCCACGAAGTCTCGGGAGTAGGGACCGGCTGGGGCCTCGATCCCCAAGAATGAGCCGCCCGGCCAGTGGCCCCCTCGCTTGCCGAACTGGACTACGTAGGGGCCTTCGGCGACCACGGTGAGCTCGTCCCACCCGTGCTCCCGGAACTTGCGCCGACCATCCGACTCCAGAAATTCGCGCGTGCCGGCAAGGCCACGAGGCCTGTCCGGCGCCAGGGCGTGGTTGACCATGTCCAAGGTGCACAGCTGGTCGAGCTCGCTGAGGTCTTCGGCACCGAGGAGTGCGTCGAACTTCTCCAGGATCTCTTTGTGGCCTTGGGTGCTCATGACGTTCCTCCTGATCTATTGGTGAGAGTTCTACTCTTATCCCGAGAGTGTTACTCTCACCAATGTGGCTGTCAAGAGGGTGTATGACGGGTCCCGACGGACCGCAGCGACCCGTGCCACCCAGCAAGCAGTCGTTGACGGGTCTCGTCGACTCTTCCTCGAGCAGGGCTACCCGGCCACGACGGTGGCCCAGATCGCCGACGAGTCCGGCGTACCGCAGGCCACGCTGTACCGCTTGTTCGGGAGCAAGCGGGCCATCCTGAAAGCCTCAATCGACGTGGCCTTCGGCGGCGATGATGAGCCCACCGAGTTCCAGCACCGGCCAGAGGTCCAGGCCGCCTTCGAGGCCGACGATCCGGGCAAGATGCTGGATGCTTTCGCGCACTTGCTGCGAGGCGTCATGCATCGCGCCGGCGCGCTACAGCACGTCCTCGCTACGTCGGCGGTCGTCGATGAGGAGGCGGCCGAGATGCTCCAGATGGTCCGCCGCCAGCGGCACACCGGACAGAGCCGCATCGTGCGAGAGCTGGCTCGTCGCAAGGTCCTCCCGCTCGGTCTCACCCAAGCGGCGGCCGCCGACATCGTCTACACGGTCATGTCGCCGGAGGTGTACCGCATCCTGACCGTCGAGCGTGGGTGGACCGACGATCGGTACGAAGCCTGGCTGGCGCGCACCCTGCGCGCCCAGTTACTCCGCAGTGATGGGCGGCAGTAACGCGCTGCCCTGACCGAGCGGAGCGCTGAAGCCTCGCTGAGGGTCGGGGCTGTCAACCGAGGGGCGCACCTGCGACTCGCGTGGGACGCGAACCTCGCACCAACGCCTTCGCCCCCCTGAGCCGGGCGGCCTGACTCGCTGGCGGCGGTAGGACGCATCAACGATGGCCCGTGGCATGCTCGGGGAGGAGAGAAGCGCGAACCGGATGCGCCACGGGCACGGCGTCCGTGGCGGGATCGGTTAATCGCTGGACGACGGAGGCCGGGCAGTGCCAGGACACAGGATCTTCACCACCAGCTTCGCCAGCATCTACCCGCACTACGTGGCCAAGGCCGAGCGGAAGGGCCGCACCCGGGAGGAGGTGGACGAGGTCATCTGCTGGCTCACGGGCCACGACCCTTCCGGTCTGCACAAGGTCATCGACGACGAGACTGACCTGCGGACCTTCTTCGCGGAGGCTCCCGCGATGAACCCGAACATCGTGCCGGCCATGGTCACAGCGTTCGGGGTGTTCTGGATGACCCAGTACCTCGAGGAGGCTCTGCCTTACGAGCTTGTCGAGGCCGCGCGGATCGATGGCTGCTCGATGATCCGCACGTTCTGGCACGTCGCCATGCCGGCCGCACGGCCGGCCGCCGCGATGCTGGCCCTGTTCACGTTTGTTGGGTCGTGGACCAACTTCTTCTGGCCGTTCATCGTGCTCGGCTCGAGCAACCCCACGCTGCCCGTGGCAGTCCAGCTGCTGCAGGCCTCCTACTTCAAGGAC
>JBDTOA010000269.1:0-3111 GCA_039933475.1 Dermatophilaceae bacterium | reverse complement strand
TTTAGGTACCTGACAGTGTGAGTTCGAATCTCATCGGCCGCACCAGAGAGTTGACAATGGCAGCGAACAGCTACGAGCCCGGCGGAGACCTGGTGCTCGGACCAGGCCCGGGGTTTCGGTCGGGGTTCGTCGTGCCGGCGGCCGAGCTGCAGGAGCGGTTCTCTCGCTCATCCGGCCCCGGCGGCCAAGGCGTCAACACCACCGACAGCAGGGTCGAGCTCCGCTGGCAGGTCATCGGATCACCAGCGCTGGCAAGGCTTCCGGAGCACCAACGGCTGAGAGTGGAGTCCACGCTGGGGGACCGGTTGGTGGGCGGAGAGCTCGTCATCTTCGCCTCCGAGCACCGGTCGCAGCGACAGAACCGGGTTGCGGCCCGAAACCGCCTGGCCGAGGCTCTGCGGCAGGCGCTGCTGCCGCCTCCTCCTCCGCGCCGGGCCACCAGGCCGACTCGCGGCTCACAGAGGCGCCGGCTCAAGGCCAAGAAGCAGCGCGGCGTGACCAAGTCCGGTCGAGGCCAGGTCCGCGAAGACGACCCGTAGCACCTCAGAGGTTTGAGAAGGGGCGGTGCTGCGGGGGCAGCGGCCCGTACCGCCCACCGATCGCCATCCCGGCCACGCGGTGGCGAGGCCGCGGGTCAAGCCAGGTCAGTCGACATTGACCGTGATCGTGTGCCAGCCGGTGGCGCCGTCTGGTGCCGGCGGCGCCTCGGTCTGGGTCTGGACCACGCCCTCGTCATCGGTGGCGCGCACGGTGATCGTGTGGCTGCCCTTCACCGCCTGCCATGGCAGCACCCACTGTCGCCAGGAGTCGACGGTGGCCTCCTCCGCGAGCCGGGCACCCTGCCAGGGCCCTCCGTCCACGCGCACCTCAACGGCCTTGATCCCGCGGTGCTGGGCCCAGGCGATGCCCGCGACCGCGACCGTCCCGGCCCTGACCCGATCGCCACTGCGCGGCACGTCGATGCGCGACTCGGTCTTGACCGGGCCCCGGGCGGACCAGCCGCGTGGCGTCCAGTACCCCTCGTCATCGGCGAAGGTCGTCACCTTCAGGTCGGTCACCCACTTGGTCGCAGACACATAGCCGTAGAGCCCGGGGACCACCAGCCGCGCCGGAAAGCCGTGCTCTGGGGGCAGCGGCTCGCCGTTCATGGCAATCGCGATCAGGGCATTGCGATCGTCGGTCAGCACCGACAACGGAGTTCCGGCGGTGAACCCGTCGCTGCTGGTCGACAGCACCATGTCGGCGCCCGGCTTGGGACCGGCCAGCTTCAGCAGCTCTCGCACCGGCCATCCGGTCCAGACGGCGTTGCCGGTCAGGTCGCCACCAACCTCGTTCGACACACACATCAGCGTGACGAGGGCCTCTTCCATCGGTTTCGCGAGCAGGGCGGCCCAGTCGAGGGTGATCTCACGGTCGACCATCCCGTGGACCTTGATGGACCAGCCGGCCGTATCGAGCTGGGGTACGACCAGGGCGGTGTCGATCCGGTAGAAGTCCGCGTTGTCGATGATGTACGGCGTGATGCCCTTGACGTCCAGCTGCGCGCCGGCTGGAACCACAACCGGTTTGGCGACCTGCGGAAGCTTTATGGCAGAACGGGCCTGGGCTGCCTCAGCGGCCTTCTGCCCCAGCGACTGGCCGAGAGCGACCGCCGCGGCTGCGGCTCCCGCCAGGCCTGAGCCCCACAGGAGAAATCGGCGGCGGTCAACAGTGCCGCCCCCAGCGCCGCGAGCCTCCTGCTGCCACAAGACCGTCAACGCCCAGAGGCCGGCAGCGACGCCGAGCATCGTGGGCAGGATGTCGAGGCTGCCGGAATGTGGTCTGGTGGCCACAGCCAGGGCACCGACGGCGCCGAGCACGACAAAGGCCACCAACCCCGCTGTATGCCGCACCGCACCCAGGACGCCGATGGCAGCGCAGAGCGCGGTGAGGACCAGAGCCATGCCGACGAACAGGGCCAGCTTGTCGTGGGTGCCGAAGGTCGAGACCGCGAAGTCCTTCAACCACGGCGGGGTGTGGTCGACAAAGGTGCCACCCACAGCGATCACCGGTGAGGGTGTGCCCGTCGAGAGACCCGTTCTGGTCATGATGCCGGCCAGGAGCGTGGCCACGCCGAGCGTGAGTGCGCCCGCCACGATGCCGACAATGGCCGACCACGAGCGCTTCATCCAACAACTTTGTCATGACAACCGGCGTTTCCGGCGGCAGTTGGAGGTTACGGGGCCCTAACGGTCGGTCAGGAGCTCCCGTAGGTCAGTCGCAAGGGCGCGAAAAGCGTTGCCGCGGTGTGAGATCCCGTTCTTCTCCTCGGCGCTCAGCTCGGCCGAGGTGCGCACATCCCCCTCCACCCTGAGGATCGGGTCATAGCCGAAGCCGTTGTCCCCGCTGGGCACTCGGGCCAGCGTGCCCGGCATACGGCCCTCACGAACCACCACGCGTCCGTCAGGCATCGCCAGCGCCGCTGCGCACACGAAGGCTGCGCCGCGGTGTTCATCGGGCACGTCCGAGAGCTGCGCCAGCAACAGGTCGAGGTTGGCCTGGTCGCGGCCATGGGATCCGGCCCAGCGCGCGCTGAACACCCCCGGCGAACCGCCCAGGACATCGACGGCCAGACCTGAGTCGTCCGCAAGCGCCGGCAAGCCGGTCGCAGCGGCAACGGCGACCGCCTTGAGCGTGGCGTTCTCGGCAAAGGTCACGCCCGTCTCAACCACGTCTTCGACGTCCGGGAACTGGTCGACGCCCACGATCTCGAGATCAAGCTCGTCGACCAGCTCGCCGAGGATCGCCTTGAGCTCGCCGATCTTGTGGGCGTTGCGGGTCGCCAGGACGATCCGCCTCACGCAGTGACCAGGGCAAGGGCCGACAGCTGGATCTTGGTGAGCTCCGCGCAACCGCCGATGGCCAGGTCGAGCAGGGCGTTGAGCACCTCGCGGTCGAAGGGCTCGGCCTCGGCGGTGCCCTGGATCTCGACGAAGGCACCGTCGCCGGTCAGCACGACGTTCATGTCGGTGTCAGCGGTGGAGTCCTCGGGGTAGTCCAGGTCGAGAACCGGAACGCCGTTGACCACGCCGACGCTGACGGCGGCAACCGACCCCTTGAGCGGCTGGGCGT
>JBDTOA010000268.1:0-3116 GCA_039933475.1 Dermatophilaceae bacterium | reverse complement strand
CGCTGGCCGCTACCAGAGCCGAGCCTGACGCAAACGCTCGGCAAATGCCATTAGATCCGGTTGATTTCGTGATGGTCGAGCATGGTGTCATAGGCAGTCAGGGCCTGTCCTGATCCCAGACTCGGAAGTTCAGATCTGGTCGTCGTGGTTGTCAGCGTGTGGGGCACTGCGACGGTCGGGACGAGAGGGTGGCCGCAAGCAGGCTCGGCTCTGCTCGTGTTCAAACCGACGGTGGCAACGTCTCCGTGGCAAGTGTTCGGCTGGATCACCATGCTCATTGGCAGCTTGCTTTCGGTGGTGAATCCAAGCGTCGAGCCCGCCTTGAGATGGATTCGGCCGCTGCGCTTTGCCAAACCGCTGTCGACGCTCTAAGCGACGTTCCCTACGGTCATCTCACCGCCTCCGGTTAATTTCTCGGATTTGTCGAGGCGTCCCAATTGCGGAACCGGCAGGCAAGCACGCTCGCCGAGGTCCGCGAAGAACGGGCCGCAAACAAGAGCCGACACGAGCGGCGAGGCCCCGCCGTCGGTCCGCAGCCAGTCCGCAAGGAGTCCGCAAAACGTTCCATAAACACTCACGATGATTAAACGGCCAAGAACGGTATAAGTGCAGGTCAGAGGCCTAAATGGGCCGTAAATTCGCAGGTCAGAAAGTGCCCAAATGGAACCCGGCGCACCGACCGACTCATCCACTTCTAGGCCCCTGCCACTCCTCGGCATACTCCCGCACCGTGACGCGGCCGGCCCTCGTGTCGACGTACTCTCCGGTGCGCTTGCATTTGGGCTGGCGTTGCTTGCTTGGTGTTGCCATTGAGCTCCCAGATTGGCCCGACCGCGTGTGCGAACTGGCCACCCGTGTGCTGATGCCCGGCATCCGCATCCTTAACGTGATCAGGGTCATCGTGGGCGACAGTAGGCTTCGCCCACATGAGGGGTGAGCGCTTTCTGGTATGGGCGTTGCTTGGCCTGACGACTGCGGCAATGATGACCGGGATCGCGGCTTTCAGCTCGGGTTCGGATGCCGGAGCAACGCCAAAGCCTTCACCAGGGGCGGCTCACTCCGCGACCGCAGCAGTCACCGGACAGCTGTCCCCAAGTGGTCGGGTAGCCAGGCCGCTGGAACTTGCCGGCTATGCGTATCCCGCAAGCTCGTCGGCCAGCTCACGAAGAGTGACGTTGTTCGTCACGGCCACCGTTGGTAAGTGGTCCGTTACGGCCTACCGGGTGACCGCTGCCCCCAACGGTGACGAAAGGTTGACGATGCAGTGGTCGTCTCGGGTACAGCCGGGGGTCCAGCAGCCGACTGCGGTCACGGTGGCGTCGACTCGAACGGTCACCACGCGGTGGCGGCCGTCCCTTGTCTTCGACACCACGACCTGGCTGGCGGGGTTCTACCGGTTGCGTCTAACCGGCACCGGCAGGGTGCACTCAGATATCGCGTTTGTGGTGGAGTCTTCAACGGGCGCGAACGGCACGTACGCAGGACAGGTCGTGCTGATGAGCTCGCAAATCACCCAGGCGGCCTACAACACCTGGGGCGGGCGATCGCTGTACCGACAGGTCGGCATAGGCCCCGCGGCCCGCTCATACGCGGTAAGCCTTGACCGACCAGTGCAGGCGGGCATCCTTGGACCGGTCCGGCTTGAGGAGCCGCTGGTGGCGCTGGCCCAGTCCGTCAGGCCCGCCCTGCCACTGGCGTACACCACCGACCTGACCCTGGCGCGGCACCCGGGCCAGTTGGTAGGAGCCCGCGCCCTGGTTGTGCCCGGGCATAGCGAGTACTGGCCGGTCAGCCTTCGCCACGGCGTGCAACACGCACGAGACGCCGGGATGAACCTGCTTGTGTTCGGGGCGAACACCTCCTATTTTAGGGTCCGCCTCCAGCCCAGCGACCTTGGCCCCGATCGGGTCATCGTCAGCTACAAGGACGCCACTCTGGACCCACTGGCGGGGGCCGACCCCGCTCAGGCAACAGTGAGGTACATCGATCGACCGGGTCGGGACCCCGAGGACAGCCTCCTGGGAACCTTGTTTCGGTGTTCCGACGTCAAGGGCAGGTTTGTGGTGACCAGCCCTGAGTTCTTTGCATATGCCGGCAGCGGCACCCACGCCGGCGAGAGCTACCCCGGGCTCATCGCTTTCGAGGTCGACCGACAGCACCCCCACGGGTTTGACGGGATTGTGCAGGTGGTAGCCCACTCGCCGGTCTACTGCGGGGTTGGCGCGAGCGACACGGACATGGTCTATGCCGTCTCACCCTCGGGGGCCGGCACCATCGACGTGGGCACCATCGGCTGGGTCCCCGCCTTGAACAGTCCCTATCCGACTACCCGTCTGTTCACCCGTCAGGTCACCCGGAATCTCATGGTCGCTGCAGCTGCCGGGCCCCTGGGGAATCGTCACCCGATTCCCAGATCAATCCTCTCAGCCTTGCTCGGGCTCGGATTGACGGTTTTGGTGCTCGGGATGACAGCTCTGGTTCTGAGGCGCTCGCTACGATTTCGACACCTGCTGACTCACCCCCTGCTGACTCACCCCCTGCTGACTCACCCCCTGCTGACTCGGCTGCCGCGAAGGTCCGACGTGCCCAAGTGACACCTGCTCCCTGCAGCTAACACCGTGCAAGCGTAAGTACCTGTCCCCGTTCCTTTGGGGCCGTGACAGCCCGGCCAACAAGGCACCGAACAGGACCGCTATGACGCCGAGCCAACGAACGGGTCGGACTCCAGGAAACCCCACGAGAGCAATGCCCAGGTACAGAATCGAGATGCCGAAAAGCGTCCGCCGGCCTTTGGCCTGTTCGGCCGTGCTGAAAGCGCTAGAGGGCGGTTCATAATCCAGATGGGACAGGGCGCTGGGTACGGGTACAGTAGAGCGTGCAATCCGGCATGACCGGATCCGGACGTTTCTCGATGCCACTGACTTCGACAGCTATGACGCGGGCGGCGGTGAGCCCCCTAGGGCTCCGCTGATCCGGTATGTAGCCATGGTGCGCATACGACAGTTGATCATGTCATCGCTCACCAACGCACTCAATCCGTCATGTATATGGACGCGCTCTTCGCGCCAGATGAGGACGTTTGATAAGGAGGGGTTTCGAATGGCGCAGGGGTGACG
>JBDTOA010000267.1:0-3119 GCA_039933475.1 Dermatophilaceae bacterium | reverse complement strand
GCCCGAAGGTCATCCGCAGGAAGTTCTCCACCATCGAGAGGGTGTTGTCCGGGTAGAGCAGCGGCTGGCCGATGCTCTTCTTGTAGGCGTAGGCCGCCAGGGTCGGCAGCTTGGCCATCAGGCGGACGGTCGAGATCTCGACCTGGTCGGCGTCAAAGGGGTCCAGGCTGTCCTGGTAGAAAGTGGACAGGGCCGAGACCGCGCTGGAGAGCACCGGCATCGGGTGGGCGTCGACCGGGAAACCACCGAAGAAGCCCTTGAGGTCCTCGTGCAGCAACGTGTGCCGGCGGATCGAGGCGTCAAAGGTCGCGAGCTGCTCGGGGGTGGGGAGCTCACCGTAGATCAGCAGGTAGGAGGTCTCCAGGAACGTCGAGTTCTGGGCCAGCTGCTCGATCGGGTACCCGCGGTAGCGCAGGATGCCCGCGTCGCCGTCGATGAAGGTGATCGCAGAGCGGCAGGAGGCGGTGTTGACGAAACCGACGTCCAAGGTGACGTTGCCGGTCTCCTTCATCAGCTTGGAGATGTCGTAAGCGTTGTTGCCGTCTGTGGACTCAATCAAGGGGAGCTGGAGCTCCGCGTCGCCGGTTCGAAGAACCGCACCTGCTGTGTCTTGGCTCATGAGTGTGGTGCCCTCCTGTTGTCCCGGCGTCGTTGTCGGGCAGATACCGCATGGTGACGGCATCCCTCTGGGTGGTGCACGGCCCAGGCTGTTTCGGGCCTTGTAAAACTGCAAGATACCCCTCAGGGTATCGGGCGATGCAGGGGGGGCCGAGAACCCTAGGCTGGCCGGCGCCCGGCGTAGATCACGTTCTCCAGGTGCTTCCAGTAGACGTCGACCCCTTGGAAGCCGGCCGACCGAAGAAAACCCAGCTGTTCCTCAAGCGGAATCATGTAGCGCACGTGGTTCTCGTAGCGAGACTGCTCCTGAGGCGTCCGATGGAGACGCTTGTGGGCTGCTTCGGGGTCCTCGTGATCATTGAGCCGCTCCCAGGTGGCTTCGACAACGGGATCCAGGGAGGTCACCGGGTCGTAGTTGACGTACCACGCGCCTGGGGCGAGGCGCTCAAAGATCTCTGCGAACAAGCCCGCCTTACGGTGGTCGGGCAGGTGGTGGATGGACATCGAGGTCACGACGGCCTCGAGAGGGGTCGGAATCGTCACTGGCCAGCTGCTCGATGACATGTCGAACTCGACGTACTGGAAGCGCCCCTCGAACGGCTGCATCTCACGCATACCCTCACCCATCATCTGCGGTGAGAAGTCGGCGAGAATGGCGGTGCTCTGCGGGTACAGGCCGAGGATCCCTCTGGCCGCCGCCCCCGTCCCCGCACCAAGATCCAGGAAGGTGAAGGCGTCCTGCTCGGCGAAGGGGAGGAGCTCGCCCATGATCCGCCAGTGCGCCGCGCGCTTCCGGTCACGCTCACCCGTCGTCGCCGTCCAGCTCTCGACGACCTCCTGCGATTTCCAGATGGCTGCGTTCGCGTCGGTCGACTGGTCCATGGGCCACAGGCTAGCGGGCATCACCGTGGCAGCGGCGTCCTCCGATTCCCCTTGGCCGGAGATTGCGCCTGAACCGACCCGCGGCCACTGGGCGACTGTGTCGCAGGTCACGGTGCCCAGCAGCATCCCTTTGAGGCGTCGGGCCGTCAGTGGTACGAGCCAGACGAACTGGCGTGACATCCGGCCGAAATCTGGCCCGGATCCAACCAGGAGGACATCGTGAATATGAATATGGGTTCAGCTGACCGCAAGCTGCGTGCTTTTGTCGTGGCCCCGGTGCTCGTGATCGCCGGCGTGCTGGTTGGACCGGCAGGCTGGCTGGCGATCGTCCTCTACGTCCTCGCTGGCGTGATGCTGGCGACCTCCGCCGTCGGGACCTGCCCGTTGTACCTGCCGTTCGGGCTGCGCACGGCACCGCTGAACAAGGTCACCACCCCCGCCGGGGGACGCACCACGTCGCGCTAGCCTCGTCGTCGTGGTCGCCCCGGACGTTCGTAGCCGTCTCGCTGCGGAGGTCCCGGCGCTGCTCAGGTACGCCCGCACGATCACAAGGGACGGCCAGCTCGCCGAGGACCTCGTGCAGGAGACGTTGCTTCGCGCCCTGCAGCGCGCCGACTCCTTTCGAGCAGAGGCGTCGCTGGCCACCTGGCTGCACCGCATCCTGCACAACCTTGCCGTGGACCGCTTCCGCGCAGACCGGGAGGACGCCACCGAAGACATCGAGCACGAGGTGGAGGCGAGGTGGCGTGACAGCACGTACACGGTTGACGCGGCCACTGTGGTCGAACGGGCAGAGACCCGCGAAGAGCTTGAGGACGCTCTGGTACGGCTGCCTGTCATCTACCGGACGGCCGTGGTCCTTCACGACGCGGAGGGGATGACCGTCGCCGAGATCGCCGACGTCCAAGGCGTCGGGCTGCCGGCAGCCAAGGCGCGCCTGCGTCGGGGCCGGATGATCCTGGTGGACGCGCTGGCCCAGGGGCGCGAGCGCCGCGATGCTTTGCGCGGGGTCCCTCTGCGCTGCTGGGACGCCCGGAGCAAAGTCTCGGACTACCTCGACGGTGAGCTCCTGGACACAGACCGGGTGCTCGTCGAGCGTCACCTGGAAGCTTGTCCGACCTGCCCGCCGCTGTATGCCGGGCTGGTGGGGACGCAGGCTGCCCTTGGAGCCCTGCGCGACGCCAACACCGTCGTCCCGACGCTGCTGGCTGATCGCATCAAGGAGCTCCTCGCGTCCGAGTGACCTCGGACCCGGACCCTGCCTCCCTGGTCAGGCCAGGGAGAGGAAGAGCTTCTCCAAAGCCTTGGTGTCCACCGAGTCAGCGCCGTCAGGCTCCATCAGGCACTGCTTGAGGTTGGTGCTGATGATGGCGAACCCGGCCCGGTCCAGGGCGTGGTTGACCGCGGCCAGCTGCGTGACGATGTCCTGGCAGTCGCGGCCCTCCTCGATCATCCGAAGGATGCCGCCGATCTGACCCTGGGCTCGGCGCAGCCGGTTGACCACGGCACTCATATCGCCCTGGTTCAAGTCCACCATGGTGGCTCCTTAGAGGTTTGTCCGGAGTGAGTAGGAAGTGAGCGGTAAGGAGTGAGCGGTAAGAGTGAGCGGTAAGAGTGAG
>JBDTOA010000266.1:0-3152 GCA_039933475.1 Dermatophilaceae bacterium | reverse complement strand
ACACCGCGGATACCGAACCCACCGCGCATACCGCGCCCACCGCGGATACCGCGCCTGCCGCGAACACAGCCGGGGAGTGGCTCTGGCTGCTGCACGACGACAGCGCGGCCGCCCCCGATGCGCTGGCCTACCTGCTGGATGCCGCTCGCCGCTCGCCGTCGGTGGGCATCGCCGGCCCCAAGCTCACCACCTGGGACGACCCGTCCCGGCTGCTGGAGGTCGGTCAGCACATCACCCGCTCCGGCGGCCGAGGGGGCGGCCCGAGACGGGGCGAGCCCGACCAGGGCCAGCACGACCACCTCACCGACGTCCTGGGGGTCAGCACCTCCGGGATGCTGGTCCGCCGCGACGTGTTCGACGTCCTCCACGGCTTCGACCGGGCGTTCGGCCAGTTCCGCGACGACCTCGACCTCTCCTGGCGGGCGCACCTGGCCGGCCACCGCGTCGTGGTCGTGCCCAAGGCCCGGATGCGCGAGGCTGCGGCCTCGACCAACGGTGAGCGATCCGGCGGCCCGTCCGCAAACGCCGCCCGCCGCCGTGACCGCCGCCACCGCCGCCAGGTCGTGCTGGCCAGATGCTCCCCGTATGCCGCGCCCTTCCTTGCGCTCTGGATCGCCGTGGCCAGCATCGCCGCAGCCGCAGTCCTGCTCGTGGTCAAGCGCCCCCAGCGAGCCTGGGAGGAGCTCAGCGGGCTTGCCTCGTTGGCCATGCCCTGGCGTCCGCTGTCAGCCCGGTGGCGCGCGCGCGGCGTTCGCCGGGTTCGCCGTCGCGACCTGCGCGGATTGTTTGCCTCGCCCCGAACCGGTTTCGCCCGAGCCTTCGAGACGATCCAGGACGCCGCGCTGACGGCGCCCGGCGCCGAGGCCATGGGTCCGGAAGGGTCGACCCCGGAGAGGGTGACCGACGCGCAGAGCCTGGAGACCGGGCCGGGTTCTTCCGACAGCGAGTCCCTCGAGCAGCCCCTTCTCGGGGTGACGTCACAGATCCTGCGGCATCCCGGTTTTCTTGCGGTCGTGGCCGGCGCCCTGGTCTCGATGGCGACCTGGCGCTCGCTCGCAGCCGGGCTGGTCTCTGCCGACGGCCAGGGATTGACCGGGGGCGCACTCCTGCCGGTCACGGCCAACGCGTCCAGCCTGTTCCACGGGTGGCTCGACGGATGGCACGGACCAGGACTGGGCAACGCCCTCGAACCGGCCCCCTACCTGCCGGTCCTGGCCGCAGGGGCCTGGGTCGTCGAGCACCTGCCACTCATCGCCACCCCCGCATCCTCGGTCGGCACCGCAATCGCCTGGCTCCTGGTGGGGGCCATCCCGCTGTCGGCGTGGACGGCATACCTCGCTTGCCGCGTTGCGACCCGGGCGCGCTGGTCGCGGGCCTGGGCCGCACTGGCCTGGGCGACCTTGGGCACCCTGACCACCGCACAAGCCGGCGGACGGCTCGGAGCGGTGGTCGCGCACATCCTGCTGCCCCTCGTCGTGGCCGGGCTCGTCAGCGCCACAAGGCGATCCACCGGCGTTGCACTCACCTTCGGCGCCGCCCTCGCAATGGGTGTCACCGCGGCCTTCAACCCGGTCCTCGGTGCCCTGGGAGCCCTGGCAGCTCTGCGGCTGCTCTTGTTCGGGCGCGGAGCGACCAGGCTTCGCGCCGTAGTTCTCCTGCTGGTGCCTGTCGGGCTGCTCGGGCCGTGGCTCCTGCAGCTGGTCCACGACCCGCGGCTCCTGCTGACCGGGCCCGGCCTGTCCTTGTGGAACAGCCCGCCTGCCGCCCCGTGGCAGCTTGCGCTGCTGCACCCGGGCGGTCCCGGCTCCTACCCCGTCCTGTTGTCGGCCCCGATCCTGGTGGCCGGTGTCGTCGCCATGCTGAGACGCGGAGCCGTCTCCCGGGCGATGACGATGCTGGGGATGCTGGCGCTGACCGGCCTGGCGATGGGGCTGGCGGCACCGCACATCGTCATCGGGCGGGTTCCGGAAGGCTTCTCGGGGGCCGGCGGGCCGATCACCGTATGGGCCGGCACCGGACTCGACCTCGCTGGCCTGGCCTTGATCGCGGCCGTCGTGCTGGGCGTGCAAGGGCTCTCGGGCCGGCTTTCCCTCGCCCGCTTCGGCTGGCGCCAGCTCCTGGTCGCCCCTGCCGTCGTCGTCGCCGTTCTCGGGGTGCTGGCAAGCGCTGCGGTCTCGGGATGGCTCGGCGTCGGCGGCGCTCTGACCAACAATGTGTCCGGCATGCCTGCGGTTGCAGAGGATCAGGCCGACGGCCCCCTTGGCAGCAGGCTCCTTGAGATGACCACCAACGCCGGCACCATCGGCTACCGGCTGGTCGGAAACGAGCCCGGCGCGGTGGTGCGCGATTTCACAGGCGAGAGCCCGCAGCCGAGCAAGCTGTTGGCCGCAGCCGTCAAGATCGCCGTCAGCGACCGTGACTCGGCCTCGGCCAACGCGCCGCGGGACGCACTGGCCGACCAGGGCGTTGGCTTCGTCGCCTTCCGTGGTTCGGCGACCGAGCCCCTCGTCCGGCGCCTCGACGCGACGGCCGGTATGACCAGGCTGAGCGCCAACGGCGGACTGATTCTCTGGCGCGTCCTGCCTCGCAACGACTCGGTGAGCTCAGCCCGGCTTCGCCTCGAGGACGCCAAGGGCGGGCCGCTGCGGTCGATCCCCGTCACCGCCGGCCACGGTCAGACCGACGTCTGGCTGGGCGCAGCCGCACTCGATCGCCAGCTGGTCGTGGCAGAGCCCGCCGCGTGGGTGAGGCACGCCCGCGTGACGTTTGCGGGGCACGAGCTGGCGGCGGTCGCCCAGGCCGGCCAGCCGGCATACGTCATCCCCCCCGTCGCCGGGCACCTGAGCATCGCCCTGGCGCCGAGTTTCCAGCTGTGGCGGTGGGGCCAGCTCGGGCTGCTGCTCATCGTGCTGTTCCTGGCGGCGCCGTTCGGCCCGGCACGCTCGCGGAGGACCTCATGATCGGCCTGCTTCGTTCACTCGTGGTCGCTGCCGCCGGCGTCGGACTGGTCCTTGGCGCCACCCAGGTGTCGGCGCCGCTGGACCTGGTGCCGCCAGCTGTGGCCGTCCCCGCCCTGGCCGCCCACGCCGACCCCGTGGCGACGGCCCAGGCCATCTGCCCCGGACCTGAGGCCCTCGGCGTGGCAGGGCTGA
>JBDTOA010000265.1:0-3152 GCA_039933475.1 Dermatophilaceae bacterium | reverse complement strand
GAGGTTCAGGCGGCGCCTGCGGCCAAGGAGACCGGCGGCGAGGTTGTCGACCTGCTGGCTGCCCTGCAGCGCAGCGTCGAGCGGGCCAAGGCGTCCCGCGGCGAGCCCACGGCACAGACCGCCGACGAGGTCGACGACGAGGACACGGCTGAAGCGGACCTTGCTCCTGACGAGTCCGCCAGGAAGGCCGAGAAGAGGACCGCGAAGCGGGCCGCAGCGAAGAAGACGGCCACCGGGAAGCCCGGTGCCAGGAAGACGGCTACCAAGAAGAGGGCGGCCAGCTGACCGATGCCTGAAGGCCACGTCACCCACGCGCTGGCGGGGCGTATCAGTTCTGCTTTCGCAGGTCGGCCCGCCGCGGTATCCAGTCCGCAGGGCAGGTTTGACGACGGCGCGGCACTGCTGAACGGGCTCACCCTGATCGGGGCCTCGGCGTGGGGAAAGCACCTGTTCGTCGAGTTCGAGCGCGATCGCTGGCTGAACGTGCATCTGGGCCTGATCGGCAAGTTCTCCGTCATGCGGCACCACCTCGTGCCCGATCCTGTGCGCACCGGTATGCCGGACGGCGAGGTGCCGGTCGTTGGCCAGGTCCGGTTGCGGCTGCTCAACGACACCTGGGTCGCGGACCTGAGGGCGCCGACGGTCTGTGCCGTGGTCACGCCCGAGAAGGTCGACCAGATCCAGGCCCGGCTCGGCCCCGACCCGCTGCGTCCCGATGCCGACGGTGACCAGGCAGATCTGGCGTGGCGGCGGATCTCGCGCAGCACGAAGCCGATCGCCGAGCTGCTGATGGACCAGGCCGTCCTCGCCGGCGTCGGCAACGTCTACCGGTGCGAGGTCCTGTTCCGGCACCGGGTCGACCCGTTCCGGCCTGGAAAGGAGATCCGGCCCTCGACCTGGCTGGCCATCTGGGACGACCTGGTCGCCCTGATGGCGCTCGGGGTCGCGTTCGGCCAGGTCATCACGATGGAGGACCAGGTTGCCGACGCACTGGCCGAGGTCGCGGACGGCTCGTCCGCCGCGCATACCGCCTTGTTGACCGGCGCCCGGCCAGGGGACAGGTTCGAGCGACGTTTTGCCCTCTACAAGCGCACCGGAGAGCCGTGCCACGTGTGTGGTTCCAAGGTCCGCACCCAGCTTGTCGCCGGACGCAACCTGTTCTGGTGCGGCCGGTGCCAGCGGCGGCGCTGACGCCGGCTGGCCGGCTCCTTCAGCTTCTCAGCTCGAGAAGTCCCCGACCTCGAGCGTGATCGGCGTGGCCGCGAGGGCCTGGCTCACGGGACACCCGATCTTCGCGGCCTCGGCGGCCTCGGCGAACTGAGCAGCGGTGATGCCGGGGACCGAGCCACGCACCTTCAGCACGATGCCGGTGATCCCTTTGCCCGGCTGGAAGGTGACGTCGGCCGACGTGTCGATCGCGGTCGGGGGGTTGCCTTCCTTGGCGAGCGCGTTCGCAAGTGACATCGAGAAACAGGTCGCGTGCGCCGCACCCAGGAGCTCTTCGGGGCTCGTCTTGCCGTTTGCCGCCTCCGCCCGAGAGGGCCAGTTCACGTCGAACGTCCCGACCCCTGACGACTCGAGGGCGACCTGTCCGGCGCCCTCCATCAAAGAGCCCTCCCAGTGGGCTGTGGCGGTCCGCGTCGTGGCCATGTTGGTCTCCTGTGTCCTCGCAAGCGATGTATGCCGGCCGGCTGCGCCGACCGCTGTCGACTATATCCAGCCGGGGTCAGCGGGCCGGGAGCGTGGACGGGAACAGGAGCCGGCCGCTCAGCGCGTCCACCACCGGTCGCGTGCCTACCGGCTCATGGGTCACCACCTCAACCGGCTTCAGCTCAAGGCTGGCGTTGCAGGGCGTTCCCGCATCAGGGGGTGTCACCGACCCCCCGACGACGACGAGCTCCGGTGTCTCCCGGACCAACCCTCGGGGGTCCTTGTCGCAGGCACCGATCCCGATCGTGAAAGCAAGCACGTGACCGACTCCGCCGACTCCGCCGCCGCCGTCACCCCGGCTGGAGAAGTGGTCCATCGCACTCACGACCCCCTCCGGGGCGCGGTTGTCCGGCAGCGCCACCATCGGGAGCGAGGTGATCGCCGAGGGAGCCACGGCGACGCTCCTGAGGGGTTGCGCCAGGCCGGCAATGGTGTAGCTCCAGGCCGGGACGACGGCCGGGCCTCTGGTCGTGCTGATCTTCACGGTCGAGCGCCGAGCCGCCGTGATCGTCAGCCACTGGCAGGTTGGCGGTTGACCGGTGGACGGGCAGGGGCCCGACCGCTTCGGGAAACGCCTGGAGGCCGTCTGGGCTCCCACGAGCGGAACGCGCATCGAGGTACCGTCCGCGAACCGTATGTCCCCCCGGCTGGCTGAGTCGGGGAGTGGCGACGTGGTGCGGATCCAGCCGTTGCCAAATGAGGCCTTGAGGTCTTCGTTCGGGCTCCATGCCGGCTCCAGCGTGAGCTCCTGCAGCGGAACGAAACCCCTGGCCCAGGCCGTTGCCATCCCGGCGTCCTGCCAGGCCTTGGCCACTTCGGCTGCCCGGTTCTGGAAGGAGGTGCCGTCCTGCGTCTGGCCCGCCGGCCCGGCCGTCGACCCGCAGCCGGTGAGTAGGCCGGCACACGCGAGTACGACAGGGACGAAGCTCCTCATGCCACTACGACGCCCTGTGGGTGCCCACGGTTCCGCCGCGCGATTCCCGTCACGGTGTGGGGGTCAGTGGATACGCCGTGGGCGAACATCGGCAAAGGCGGTTCATGCGACGGAACACCCCGGCATAAGGCATCGTTGTTCCGATCACGCAACTGTTGGCGTCTGGCGATGTCATGACCGTTGAGCACAGATAGCATCGAGGTATCTCGATTAGCGAGGGAGCGATGAGCGATGTTTGAACGGTTTACCGACCGGGCCCGGCGAGTGGTGGTGCTTGCGCAGGAAGAGGCGCGGATGCTCAACCACAACTACATCGGGACAGAGCACATCCTTCTGGGCTTGATCCACGAGGGTGAAGGCGTCGCTGCCAAGGCACTTGAGAGCCTCGGGATCTCCCTTGACGCCGTACGCGAGCAGGTCCAGGAGATCATCGGCCAGGGTCAGCAGGCCCCGTCCGGTCACATCCCCTTCACCCCGCGCGCCAAGAAGGTCCTCGAGCTGAGCCTGC
>JBDTOA010000264.1:0-3164 GCA_039933475.1 Dermatophilaceae bacterium | reverse complement strand
AGGTCGGGGGTTCCCGACTCAGGGCTTCCCGCTTCAGGGCTTCCCGCTTCAGGGCCTCCCGGCTCAGGCTCGCCGGTCGACAAGCGTCCGAGCTCGCCGGGCCCGGACCCCTCCGCCTGAGCGCTCGCGAGCCGGCCTGCCTCGTCGCTGTCCACTTCGGGCGCCGGCTCGCCGTCGGCCGGCTCTTCGACGCCCCGCCGGGAGCCGCCACGGTCAGTCGGCACGGGTCACCTGGCCAAGGGTCACGCGGTACGTCGTGCCGGAGTCGGCCAGCACCGACGGCACGTCTTCGGCCACGGCCGCGGTGATCAGCACCTGCTCACAGTCGGCGATCAACGTGGCCAGGCGCGCGCGCCGCCCGGAGTCGAGCTCGGCGAAGACGTCGTCCAGGATCAGGACCGGGTCCTCGCCCAGGTCGTGCCGCAGCAGCTGGTATGCCGCGAGCCTCAGTCCCAGGGCGAGCGACCAGGACTCGCCGTGGCTGGCGTAGCCCTTGGCCGGCAGCGGCCCGAGGGTGAGCACCAGGTCGTCACGATGAGGACCGACCAGTGAGACGCCGCGTTCGATCTCGTTGACCCGCACGGCCTCGAGCGAGGCCAGCAGCTCGTCGTGCAGCTCGTCCATCTCCGGAACGGCGCCGGCCGCGATGGCTGCGGACATCTCCTCACGCAGCGACGACTTGTAGGAGAGGCGCGCATCGGCGGCGGTGTCACTGACCTCGTCGTACGCGCGGGTCAGATAGGGGCCGAGGTCACGGGCGAGGCGCAGCCGCGCATACAGCAGCTGGGCGCCGACCCGGGCGAGCTGGCCGTTCCACACGTCCAGCGTGCGCAACGCGTCCGAAACCGCATCCGGAGGAGTCGGCGAGGCGACAGGCGACCCGCCTGCAGAAAAGCTGCCATCTTCCACAGGGTTATCCACAGGTTCCGTGGGCAACCCTGTGGACGAGCCTGTGGACGAAGGTGTGGACAAGGGGGCGGGCGACCGATATGACCGACGGCCGCCTCGCCTCAGGACCGGCGCGGCGGACTTGAGCAGGGCGTTGCGCTGCCGCAGCACCTTGTCATAGTCGGCGCGCACGCCCGCCCAGCGCGGCTGGCGAGCCACGAGCAGCTCGTCCAGGAACCGCCGGCGCTCGGACGGGTCGCCCTTGACCAGGGCCATGTCCTCGGGCGCGAACAGGACGGTGCGCAGGTTTCCCAGGATCTCGCGAGGCCGGGGGACCGGTGAGCGGTTGAGTCGAGCCCGGTTTCGGTTGCCCTGCCGACCGCTGTTGATCTCGAGCTCGAGCAGCGTCTCGCGCCCCTCACGGACCACCGTGCCGCGAATGATGGCCTGGCCCGCACCGAAGCGGACCAGAGGAGTGTCGGCTGCGACCCGGTGGGAGCCCAGGGTGGCCAGGTAGCCGGCCGCCTCGACCAGGTTCGTCTTGCCCTGGCCGTTGAGCCCGATCAAGGTGGTGACGCCCGGCATCAGCGGCAGCTCGGCGCTCTCGTAGCTGCGGAAGTCGATGACGCTCAGATGACTCAGGTGCACGACGGGCTCACCTGCCAATCCACCCCGCTCTTGTTGCGCCGAAACCACCGAATGTGCACCTCGGAACGCTCGAAACGGTGGTTTCGGCGCAACAAGAGGGGACGGGCGTCAGTGATCGGTCAGCACGCCGGCCTCGCCGGCCTTGGTCACCGCGTGCCCGCCGAACTGGTTGCGCAGCGCGGCCACGGCCCTCATCTGGGGAGAGTCGTCCTGACGGGAGGTGAACCGGGCGAACAGGGCGGCCGCGATGACCGGCATCGGCACGGCGTGCTCGATGCCCTCCTCCAAGGTCCAACGACCTTCGCCCGAGTCGTTGACGAAGCCCTTGATCTTGCCCAGGTCAGGGTCCTCCTCGAGTGCGTCGACCATCAGGTCCAGCAGCCAGGAGCGCACCACGGTCCCACGGGTCCACGCCTTGAAGCTGCCCGGAACGTCCTTGACGGTGTCCTTGGCCAGGAGCAGCTCGAAGCCCTCGGCATACGCCTGCATCAGGCCGTACTCGATGCCGTTGTGCACCATCTTGACGTAGTGCCCTGCGCCGACGTCGCCGGAGTGCACGAACCCCTCGTCGCGCGGACCTTCAGGGCGCAGGGCGTCAAAGATCGGCATGACCATTGCGACGTGCTCGGGGTCGCCGCCACACATCAGGCCGTAGCCGTTGTCCACTCCCCAGATGCCGCCACTGACGCCGCAGTCGACCAAGCCGATCCCCTTGGCTCCCAGTTCTTTCGCGTGCGTGATGTCGTCGGTGAACTTGGTGTTGCCGCCGTCCACGACCAGGTCACCCTCGGAGAGCAGGCCGGCCAGGGCGGTGATCGTCTCGTCCGTGGCAGCACCGGCAGGCACCATGACCCACACGACGCGCGGGGCCGGGAGCTTGGCGACCATCGCCTTGAGGGTCTTGACGTCGCTGAGGCGAGGGGTCCGGTCATAGCCGACGACGGTGTGACCCGAGGCGCGAATCCGCTCGCGCATGTTGCCGCCCATCTTGCCCAGGCCGATGAGTCCGAGGTGCATTGCGTGAACCTTCCTGGTCAACCTTGCTGGGTCGCCAATGGCGCTTTGCGGCTTCGTGCGGTGCGTGAGTGCGACTCAGCTGGCGAAGCGGACCGGCATCAGGACATAACGGTAGGACGTGTCAGCGTCCCCGTCGACCTTCGCCTGGCCCGAGAGGACCGCAGGACGGCTGCTCTGGGTGAAGGACAGCCGGCTGTATTCCGTGCCCACCGCTCCCAGCCCGTCCAGCAGGAACTGCGGGTTGAAGGCGATCTCGATCTCAGGCCCGGTCATCACGGCCTCGACGGCCTCGGTGGCCTGAGCGTCATCTCCGGCGCCGGCCTCGATGACGACCTGGCCGTCGCTGAAGCGCAGCCGCACGGGGGTGTTGCGCTCGGCAACCAGGGCCACTCGCTTGACTGCCTCGACCAGCGCACTGGTCTCGATGACCGACTCGGTGTCGGCGCTGGAGGGGAAGATCGAGGTGACCTTCGGGTACTCGCCATCGAGCAGCCGGGTGGTTGAGCGACGCTGCCCGGCCTCGAAGCCGATCAGTCCGTCGGCACCGCCCCCGCCACCGAGGTGGATCTCGATCGAGCCCGAGGCGCCCAGCGCCTTGGCCGTGTCGGACA
>JBDTOA010000263.1:0-3168 GCA_039933475.1 Dermatophilaceae bacterium | reverse complement strand
GGCCGGATTCGGTGGTTTCGGCGCAAGGAGTGCCGCGCCGGGGGCGACGGCCGACCAGCCCGCAAGGCTGACGTGCAGCGCCGAGACGAGCCGCTCGAACGAGGCCCCGACGTCCTGCCGCAGCGCGAAACCACCCTCGATCTCGAGGCTGACGAAGCCGTGCAACGCGCTGCGGGCCACCCGGGTTGCGTGGATCGCCTCGTCGCCCTCCAACCCGTAGCCACGCAGCGCGGCGAATACTGCGTGCACCGCCTCCTCGCCCGCCGCCACGTGCTCAGGGTCGTGAGGGTCAGGAACCCGCTGGGTCAACGGGTAACGGCCCGGGTGAGCCAGCGCGTAGTCGCGATAGGCCGCAGCGAGACAACGCAGCGCCTCCTCGCCCGACCGACCGGCGACAGATCGAGTCAGGGCCTGGGCCAGCTCGGCCGTCGCCTGCGCGGACACCTTCTGCTGCAAAGCCTCCAGGTTGCGCACGTGCTTGTAGAGCGAAGGCGCGGCCACGCCGGTGCGACTCGCCAGCGCGGCCAAGGTCAGGGCTGCCCAGCCCTGCTCGTCGACCAGCTCGACCGCCGCGTCGACCACTGAGTCGGTGGACAAGCCCGCCCTAGGCATGGACGACGTCAGCCAGGAACGGCAGGACTGCGGATGCGGTGGCCTCGGGAAGCTCGGCGTGAGGATAGTGGCCTGCACGCTCGATCAGCTCAAGGCTGACCCGGGTATGCCGACCGATGAGAGTCTCGCCGTCCCTCGCCGTAGCCACCGGGTCCGGGAAGTCGGGGTCCTTGGTGCCCATGACGATCCGCACTGGGCAGCGCAGCTCGGGGATACGAGCACGGCACAGCTCCTGCCGTGTGGCCACCCCTGCAAGTGCGGCCATCCGGCCAGGCTCGCGCAGGGAGGCCCTCATGGTTGACAGGTACTGGGGGAAGTCGTCCGGCTTGGCGGCCTTGTAGAGGAACGGGTAGTACAGCCGGCTCCAGATCAGGGGGCTGCTGGTGACGATCTTCTCAGCGAGCCGCATCACCGGGGACGGCTTGCCATCACGAAGGAACGGGCCGATCAAGGCGATCCCGTTGACCAGCGCGGGCTCCTGAGCGGCCGCCCAGATCGCGGCCGCGGCGGCGTTGGAGTGGCCGATGATCGTTGCCCTGCCGCCGAGGTGGCGGACCAGGGCAAGCATGTCCTCGCCGGTCTCGGGACTGCCGTAGCTGGGCCACTGCGAGCTCGAAGCGCCGTGCCCCCTCTGGTCCATGCGGACGACACGGAAGCCAGCCTCGACCAGCAAGGGTGAGGTGAACCGGAAGGCCTGGCGGACGTCGCCCATGCCCGCGACACAAAGGACGGTTGGCGCATCGTCGGGGCCGGTGACGTCATAAGCAAGACGGCCGCCCGGAACATCCAGGAACTGGGTCTCTGCAACTTGGCTACTGTTCATAGCCTAAACGCTACGACGCAAAGCCAACGGGTGTCAAGCCCTCCCACCCGACCCCTCTTGTTGCGCCGAAACCACCGTTTCGCGCCCGAATCGGGTCACTTTCGGTGGCTTCGGCGCAACAAGCGGGAGGGGTGGGAGGGATCAGGGGGTCGAGACGGCGGCCAGGCGGTCCTCGAGGAAGGCTCGCTCGACGTCGTTCCCCACCAGCGCCAATGCCCTGCGGTATGACGTCGCCGCCGCCTCGTCGCGACCGAGCCTGCGCAGGAAGTCGGCGCGCGCGGCGGGCAGGTAGTGGTAGGTCGAAAGTGCCGGCCCGGACTCAGCCTCGAGCAGGTCGAGAGCCATCAGACCCGCCTCCGGGCCGGAGCGAAAACCGACTGCCACGACTCGGTTCAGCTCGACGACAGGTGAGGGCCAGGTCTCGAGCAGGAGCTCATAGAGGTCGACGATCTGCGCCCAGTCGGTGTCGGCGAAGCTCGGTGCCTCCGCATGCAGGGCAGCAATGGCCGCCTGGATGACGAACCTGCCCGGGCGGCCACCGCGCAGCGCCTCGAACACCATCACCCGACCTCGTTCGATCGCCGGGCGATCCCAGAGCGAGCGGTCCTGGTCCTCGAGCAGCACCAGGTGTCCACTCCCATCCACCCGCGTCGCGCGTCGGGCATCGGTGAGCAGGATCAGCGCCAGCAGCCCACGGACCTCACGCTCGTCGGGCATCAGCTCGACCAGGACCTGGCACAGCTCGATCGCCCGCTCCACGAGGTCCGGCCGCAACAAGCGGTCGCCGGTGGGCGCTGTGTGACCGGCGGTGAAGACGAGGTGCACCGCAGTCAGCACGGCGTCGAGCCGCTCGGGAAGCTCATGGGACTCCGGCACCCGATAGGGGATCCGGGCGCCCGAGATCTTCTTCTTCGCGCGGGTGACTCGCGCCGCCATGGTCGGCTCGCTGACCAGGAAGGCATGGGCGATCTGCTCGGTCGTCAGGCCGCAGACCAGCCGCAGTGTCAACGCCACCTGCGCCTCCCTGGCCAGAGCTGGGTGACAGCAGGTGAACACCAGCCGAAGGCGGTCGTCGGGGATCTCATCCATCTCGGTGAGCTGCGTTTCGGGAGAGGGCGATCCCACGTTGCTGCTCCTTGAACCGGTGGCACCATCGGGCTCGACAAGGAGGGGGATCCTGGCGCGCAGGGCCGCCGCGCGGCGGTGGGAGTCCAATGCCTTGCGCCGGGCTGTCGTCGTCAGCCAGGCAGCAGGGTTGCGGGGTATGCCGTCGCGACGCCACGTCTGGAGCGCACTGACATAGGCGTCCTGGGCGCACTCCTGAGCAAGGTCGATGTCGCCCGCGACGCGCACCGTCGCAGCGAGCACCCTGGCCCACTCATGACGGTGCGCGGCGGCGAGCGCGCTCTTGACCTCGTCGGACGTGGTCACCCGATAGTCAGGACTGCGGGAACACCATCACGGGTCGAACCTCGACCCCGCCGAACTGGGCAGGGACCATCTTGGCCATCTTGATCGCCTGGTCGAGATCGTCGGCCTCGAGCAGGTAGAAGCCGCCGAGCGCCTCCTTCGTCTCGACGAACGGGCCGTCAGTGACGACGTCGCCACGGATGGAGGTCGCCGTGTCGGTCCCCTGAAGGGCGTTGCCGCCGGCGATCTTGCCGCCGCGCTCTACGACCTGCTCGGCGAAGCGGTTGTGGGCGTCCATGATCTGGCCATAGACCTCGGGAGCG